>JBFXEK010000157.1:0-4930 GCA_050180155.1 Thiomonas sp.
ATACAGCGCGTCGACTTGGTCCTGCGTGGCGACGTAGCTGGCGTAGTCGGCCAGCAGCAGGTAATGGTCGCCCCAGTTGACCAGCAGATCGTAAATCGCCTGGTAACGGTGCGGTTCCTCGGGGCTGAAATGGCCGTCGCGGATGGCTTCGAGCACGCGGGCGAGTTCCGGATTGGCGTTGACGATGGCCTGCGGCTGGTAGCCGGTCATGCGCAGATCGGTCACTTCGCCTGCGGTCAGGCCGAAGATGAACAGATTGTCGGCGCCGACGTTTTCGCGGATTTCGACGTTGGCCCCATCGAGGGTGCCGATGGTCAAGGCGCCGTTGACCGCCAGCTTCATATTGCCGGTGCCCGAGGCTTCGGTGCCGGCGGTAGAAATTTGCTCGGACAGATCGGCCGCGGGGATGATGACCTCGGCGGCGCTGACGCTGTAATTGGGCACGAACACGACTTTGAGCAGATCGCCCACCCGCTGGTCGGCGTTGATGGTCTTGGCGACGTCGTTGATGAGCTGGATGATGAGCTTGGCCATGTGATAGGCCGACGCCGCCTTGCCGGCGAAAATCACCACCCGCGGCACGCTGACGCGGCCGGGCTGGTCGAGAATGCGGTGGTAGCGGGTGATGACGTGCAGCACGTTGAGCAACTGGCGTTTGTATTCGTGGATGCGCTTGACCTGCACGTCGTACAGCGCATCCACCGGAATGGTGATGCCATGGTGCTGTTGCAGCCAGGCGGCAAAACGCTGCTTGTTGCTGTGCTTGGCACGCTGCAGCGCGGCGAGAAACGCCGCGTCGGTTTGCAACGGGCGCAATTTGGACAATTCGGACAGATCGCGCCGCCAGCGCGGGCCGATGGTGCTGTCGAGCAGCGCCGCCAGCGGCGGGTTGGCCAGCGCCAGCCAGCGGCGCTGCGTGATGCCATTGGTTTTGTTGTTGAAACGCTGCGGCCACAGCCGGGCGAAGTCGGCGAAAATCGACTTCTGCATCAGATCGGAGTGCAACTTGGATACGCCGTTGACCGAGTGGCTGGCGAGCACGGCCAGGTAGGCCATGCGGATGCTGCGCACGCCGGTTTCATTCACCAGCGAGACGTTGCGCATGAGGTTGATGTCGTGCCCATGCAGTTGCGTCAGGCGGCCGAGGAAGTAGGCGTTGATGTCGAGGATGATTTGCAGATGCCGCGGCAGCACACGGCCCAGCATGTCCACCGGCCAGGTTTCCAGCGCCTCGGACATCAGCGTGTGGTTGGTGTACGAAAACACCCCCTGGCAGATGCGCCAAGCGTCGGCGAACGGCAGGTGGTGCACGTCGAGAAACAGGCGCATCAGTTCGGGCACGGCCAGCACCGGATGGGTGTCGTTGAGGTGGATCGACACCTTGTCGGCGAATTGGTCGAAGGTGGTATGCGTTTGCAGGTAGCGGCGCAGCAGGTCCTGCACGCTGGCGCTGACGAAAAAATATTCCTGATGCAGCCGCAGTTCGCGGCCGGCGTCGGTCGAATCGTCGGGGTAGAGCACGCGCGAGACGTTTTCCGAGTGGTTTTTCTGCTCGACCGCGCCGAAATAATCGCCGCGGTTGAACGCCGACAGGTCGATTTCCTTGGTCGCCTTGGCCGACCACAGCCGCAACGTGTTGGTGGTTTGCGTGTCGTAGCCGGGGATGATGGTGTCGTAAGCCATCGCCTCGACGTCGTGGGTGTCGACCCAGCGGGCGCGGTCGCCTTCGCGGATGACGTGGCCGCCGAACTGCACGCGGTACACCACTTCAGGCCGGGGAAATTCCCACGGGTTGCCCTCGGTCAGCCAATAATCGGGAACCTCGACCTGGCGGCCATCGACGATGGTTTGGCGGAACATGCCGTAGTCGTAGCGGATGCCGTAACCGTAGCCGGGAATGCCCAGCGTCGCCATGCTGTCGAGGAAGCACGCGGCCAGCCGCCCCAGGCCGCCGTTGCCCAAAGCGGCGTCAGGCTCCAGGTCGGCGATGGCATCCATGTCCAAGCCGAGTTCGGCCCGCGCCTGTCGCACCGCAGCGGTGAGTTTGAGCGCGATCAGCGCGTTGGTGAAGGTGCGGCCGATGAGAAATTCCATCGACAGGTAATAGACCAGCTTGGCGTCATGCACGTTGCGCGCGTGCGTGGTGTCGAACCAGTGCT
The DNA here is from genome assembly GCA_050180155.1 of Thiomonas sp. Classification (GTDB taxonomy): domain Bacteria; phylum Pseudomonadota; class Gammaproteobacteria; order Burkholderiales; family Burkholderiaceae_C; genus Thiomonas. Next base: position 2,160 of record JBFXEK010000157.1, read on the forward strand.
CGACCATCAAGTCGCGCACCGCATACGAGGCGGCGTGCAACCAGTCGATCGGCTGCGCCGACGCCGGGTCTTTGCCGATCTGGAACATCAATTTGTTGGAAATGGCGCGCTTGAGCGCCGCCACATCGTGCGGCGGCGTGTCGTGGACGAAGGGGACGGCAGCGGCGGAGGGAATCGGCGGGTTGGGTTCAGGAGTCATATCACAGGTCAAAAAATCACGGACATCAGGCCGCCGCGGCGAGCGCGGCGTCGTACACCGCACGGTAGTGCTGCGCCGCCTGCGTCCAACTCAAATTCTGCTGCATGCCGGTTTGCCGCACCCGCGCCCAGGCTCGCGGCTGGGCGTACAAGGCCAGCGCACGGCGCACGGCATGACGGAACGCGGCGTCGGAAAACTCAGCAAAAACGATGCCAGTGGCGGTGCGATCGGCCAGCGTGGCCAAATCGGCATCGACCACGGTATCGGCCAGGCCGCCGACGGCGCGCACCAGCGGCACGCTGCCGTAGAGCAGGCCGTACATCTGCGTCAAACCGCAGGGCTCGAAGCGCGAGGGCACGAGGGTGAAATCGCTGCCGGAAAAAATGCGGTGGGCGAATGCCTCGTCGTATCCCAGGCGCAGCGCGACACAGCCGGGCCGGGACTGCGCGGCGTGGGCAAAGGCGCGCTCGATTTCATGATCGCCGCTGCCCAGGACGAGCAGCTGGCCGCCGCCGCGCACGATGGTGTCGATGCCGTCGAGCACCAGATTGAGCCCTTTTTGTTCGGTCAAACGGCTGACCACGGCAAACAGCGGCGCCTGCTTGCGTACTGCCAGCCCGGCTTCTTCCTGCAGCGCCGCCTTGCAACGCGCCTTGCCCGCGAGGTGCGCGGCGTCGTAGTGGCGCACGATCAGGCCGTCGCTGGCCGGGTTCCACACCGCATCATCGACACCGTTGAGAATGCCGCTGAGCACGTCGCGGCGTGCACGCAGCAGACCGTCGAGGCCAAAGCCCTGCTCGGGGGTCTGGATTTCGCGGGCGTAGGTCGGGCTGACCGTGGTGATGCGGTCGGCGTAGACCAGGCCGGCTTTCATGAACGACAACTGGCCGTAGAACTCCACGCCGTCGACTTGCCACGCCTCGGGCGGCAAGCCCAGGTCGGCAAACCGTGCAGCATCGAACACGCCCTGGTACGCCAGGTTGTGCACCGTGAACACGCTGGGCACGCGCGGCCCGGGCGAAAATCGCAGGCAGGCGTGCGCCAGCCCGGCGTGCCAGTCGTGACCGTGCACCAGTTGCGGCTGCCAGGCCGCATCCAGACCGCGGGCGAGGTGCGCCGCGCCCCAGCCGAGTGCGGCGAAACGGCGGTGGTTATCGGCGTAAGGCTGGCGTTGCGCGTCTTCGTAAGGGTTGCCCGGGCGGTCGTACAAACCCGGGGCATGCAGCACGTAGGCGCGAAGCACCGGCTTGGCGGCGCCGGCCGCGGGCAGCTGGGCGGCGAGCACCTGCACCGTCTCCCCCCAAGGCAAGGTGAACTGACCGACCGGCTCGGCCTCCTGCAGCCCGGCGATGATCGCCGGAAAGCCCGGCAGCAGCGCGCGCACGTCGCAGCCGGCTGCGGCCAGCGCGCCCGGCAGCGCGCCGGCGACGTCGGCCAAGCCGCCGGTTTTGAGTAGCGGAAACAGTTCGGCGCTGACCTGCAGCACGCGCAGGGGCTCAGTCATCGTCGTCCTCGTTGAGTTCGGCCTCGCCGAGCTGCCGCAGCATTTTTTTGGTCACCAGCACCACGCCGCCGGCGGTACGCTCGAAACGCTGCGCGTCCAGCGCCGGGTCTTCGCCGATCACCAGACCCTCGGGCAAGACGCAGCCGCGGTCGATCACCACTTTGTTCAGCCGACACGAGCGGTTGACGACGACGTCGGGCAGCAGCACGGCTTCGTTGATGGTGCAAAACGAATGCACCCGCACATTGGAAAACAGCACCGAATTGCTCACCGACGAGCCGGAAATGATGCAGCCGCCCGAGACCATCATATTGATCGTCTGGCCGTGACTGCCGTTGTAGTCCTGCACGAATTTGGCCGGGGGGAGCTGCCGCTGGCTGGTCCAGATCGGCCATTCGGTGTCGTACAAATTGAGTTCGGGGGTGACCGAAGCAAGGTCGAGGTTGGCCGCCCAAAAGGCGTCGATGGTGCCGACGTCGCGCCAGTAGGGCCTGTTTTGCTGCCCGCCCTGCACGCACGATAGCGAGAACGGGTGCGCGTGCGCCACGCCTTCGCGCACCGCCTTGGGGATGATGTCCTTGCCGAAGTCGTGCGACGACGCGGTGTCGGCCATGTCTTCGGCGAGCATGCGGTAGAGATAACCGGCGTTGAACACGTAGATGCCCATGCTTGCGAGCGACATCGCTTCGTTGCCGGGAATGCCCGGCGGGTCGGCAGGCTTTTCCACGAAATCGACGATTTTGCGCTGCGCGTCGATCGCCATGACGCCAAACGCGTTGGCCTCCTGCCGCGGCACCTCGATGCATCCGACCGTGACCAGAGCGCCGCTTTGCACATGATCGGCCAGCATGATCGAGTAGTCCATTTTGTACACGTGGTCGCCGGCGAGGATGACGATGTACTCGGGCTTGCCCGACTGGATGATGTCCAGGTTCTGGTACACCGCGTCGCCGGTGCCGCGGTACCAGTGCTCTTCGTCCACCAGCTGCTGCGCCGGCAGCAGGTCGTCCATTTCGTTGAGTTCGGCGCGCAAAATACTCCATCCGCGCTGCAGGTGCCGCAGCAGCG
>JBFXEK010000158.1:0-4905 GCA_050180155.1 Thiomonas sp.
GGCGCCGCCCAATCCGCCGGACATCATGCCGCCCAGACCCCACATCCCTCCCATGCCCGACAGGCCGTCGAAACGGTCGAAGCTGCCGCTGGCGAAATAGCCTCCTACCAGCATGCTGCCGGTGGCGACCATGCCGAAAATAAAGCCCACTGCCGGCAACACCAGCAGGCCCAGCACCAGGAAATGCATGAACACTTCCAGCGGCCGCCGCAGCACGATGCCGATGGCGCGCGCCAGGCTGGCGACGAAACCCTCTCCGTGCCACACCGCCGCGACCATCAACGGGCCGGAAAGCAACAGCACGGCACACGCCAGCGCCACCACCACCACCAGAGGCCCGCCGAGCAAAAAGCCGAAAATCCCGCCGATTCCCGGAATACGGCCGAGCAGCGACAGCACGAACACCACGGCCATCACAGCACCGAAGCCCAGCGCGAGCAGGAGCATGAGACCGATGACGAACAGCGCCGCCTGCACCCCGCCCAGAAACGCCGTGCCAAAGCCGCGCACCGGCTGATCGTAGGCCTGATCGACCAGCATCAGCCCGCTGGCGTTGGCGCCGACGACGATGATGAGCACGCCGATCAGCCCGACGAGCATGGCCACCGCCTTGCTATCCGCGCCCGCCCCGGCGACCATGCCGCCGCTCATCACCAGCCCACCGAGAACAAAGCTGCCCGCCAGCATCGCCAGCGCGCGCCAGTTGTGCAACGCCTCGTAGCTACGCAGCAGCACGCCGAGGTTATTCATGGTTTTGACCGTCATCGTTCCTCCCTGGATGGTTGAAGCAATCGTTTTGGGTAGCCGCGGCAGCCAGCGCTCTGCCGCGCAGGCTCAAGGACTGTTTTGCTGCGCCGCGCTCGGGCATTCGGCTACCTTGCCCCACAGCGGGTCAGGCGACAGCGGCGCGCCGCAATAGGTCCAGCGCGCTTCCTGGATGCAAAGCTGCTGGGTGAAAAAATTGCCTTTGTGCCCGCACGCCGCCAGCGCCTGGCGCAACGCCTCCACCCGTCCCGGCGGCTTGGGTTCGGCCGGTGCAACGGCCTGTGCCGCCGGCTCGACCGGGGCCGGTGCGGCAGGCGGCTGCGGCGCCGGGGTCAAGGTCTGCGCCTGGCGTTGCACCGGCGCCGCCGGGTGGGACGTTCCCCGCGGCTTGGCTGCGGGCGATGACGCATGCCGCGTGACCTCCTGCGGCTGCTCCGGCCGGGCTGGCGCCGCCGCAGCCTGCGCTGCGGGTGGGCTGACCGGTGCCGCTGCAGGAGCCGCCGACTGCCCGGCTGCCGGCTTGGCCGCGACGCCGGCAGACGCCGCGACGGCGGTCTTGCCGACAGGGGCGGACGCCACCGCAACCGGCGACGATGCAGACGGCGGCGCCGATGCGCCTGCCACCGCTGCGGCCCGACCCGGCGCGGGGTGGCGCAGCGACCACCACAACCCGCCGCCGCCGATGAGCAACAGCGCAATCACCCCAGTGGCGATGCCGCCGAGCACAAAGGCCTGGCTGCCTTTGACCACTGTCGGCGCCGCGGCGCCAGCGGACTGTTGCGGCGCTTCGGCCGGATAGGCCTGGGCCGCTGCAGGCGGAGCCACCGCACGGTTTTCCTGCTCCAGCCGCGCGGCGAGTTCGGCCAGATGCTGCCTTTCCCGCAACATCCGTTGCTGCCGTGCTGTGTCGTCGGCCTGCTGCGCGGCAAACGCCTGCCCGCCTTCGGCAGCGTGGGCGACCGCCTCGGACTGCGGCGCGGCGGCGCCCTGCGGCTGGTGCTCGACGTTGGCCGCAGCGGCCAGCGGCTGCGCTGCGTCTGCGGGGACATTCGGCGCCAGCGGTGTGGCCTGCGCCTCGTCAGCAGCGCCCGCCGCTTGCCGCCCGGCAGCGCTGCTCGACGGCATGGGCGCACCGCAGGCCGTGCAAAACCGCGCGGCATCGCTGTTTTGTGCGCCACATCGCGTGCAATAACGGGACATCTTCCACCCTTTCGGCAGTTTCCTCGCATCTTACCGAGGATTTTTTGAAATTCGATCAGCGGCCGTGTTGCGCTGAAATAAAAAAACCCGCCATCCAAAAGCGGATGGCGGGTTCGGCCAGCGATACCCCCGCCGCAGCGCGCGGCGGGATGGGGATTTGGCAGCGGCGACGGACTTACATGTCCATGCCCATGCCGCCCATGCCGCCGCCGGCGGCCGGCGCCGGGGTTTCTTCCTTCGGCGCCTCGGCGACCATGCACTCGGTGGTGAGCATCAGCCCGGCGACCGAAGCGGCGTTTTGCAGCGCGGTGCGGGTGACCTTGGTCGGGTCGAGAATGCCCATTTCGAGCATGTCGCCGTAGGTGTCGTTGGCGGCGTTGAAGCCGAAGTTGCCTTTGCCTTCGAGCACCTTGTTGATCACCACGCTGGGCTCGCCGCCGGCGTTGGCGACGATTTCACGCAGCGGCTGCTCGATGGCGCGCAGCACGATCTTGATACCGGCGTCCTGGTCGTGGTTCTCGCCCTTGATCTCGCCCACGGCCTGACGTGCGCGCAGCAGCGCCACGCCGCCGCCGGCGACGATCCCCTCTTCCACCGCGGCGCGGGTGGCGTGCAGGGCGTCTTCGACGCGGGCTTTCTTCTCTTTCATTTCGACTTCGGTGGCCGCGCCGACCTTGATCACCGCCACACCGCCGGCCAGCTTGGCCACGCGCTCTTGCAGTTTTTCACGGTCGTAGTCGGAGGTGGCCTCCTCGATCTGCACGCGGATTTGCTTGACACGGGCCTCGATGTCGGCGGCGTTGCCGGCACCATCGATGATGGTGGTGTTTTCCTTGGCGACTTCGATGCGCTTGGCTTGCCCCAGATCGGCCAGCGTGACCTTCTCCAGCGTCAGCCCCACTTCCTCGGCGATGACCTTGCCGCCGGTCAGGATGTCGATGTCTTCGAGCATGGCCTTGCGCCGATCGCCGAAGCCCGGCGCCTTCACGGCCACGGTCTTGAGGATGCCGCGGATGCTGTTGACCACCAGCGTAGCCAGCGCCTCGCCTTCGACGTCTTCGGCAATGATCAGCAGCGGACGGCTGGCCTTGGCCACTTGCTCCAGCGCGGGCAGCAGGTCGCGGATGTTGGAGATTTTTTTGTCGTGCAGCAGCACGTACGGGTTCTCCAGCACGGCGACTTGCTTGTCCTGGTTGTTGATGAAGTACGGCGACAGGTAGCCGCGGTCGAACTGCATGCCCTCGACCACGTCGAGCTCGTTTTCCAGGCTCTTGCCGTCTTCGACGGTGATCACGCCTTCCTTGCCCACTTTGTCCATGGCGTCGGCGATGATCTTGCCGATCGAGGCATCGCTATTGGCCGAAATCGCACCGACCTGCGCGATTTCCTTCGAGCTGGAGCAGGGTTTGGAAGCCTTTTTCAGCTCTTCGACCAGCGCGGCCACGGCCTTGTCGATGCCGCGTTTGAGGTCCATCGGGTTCATCCCGGCGGTGACGTACTTCATGCCCTCGCGCACGATCGACTGCGCCAACACCGTGGCCGTCGTGGTGCCGTCGCCGGCGTTGTCGCTGGTCTTGGACGCGACTTCCTTGACCATCTGCGCGCCCATGTTCTGCAGCTTGTCCTTGAGCTCGATTTCCTTGGCCACGGACACACCGTCCTTGGTCACGGTGGGGGCGCCGAAAGAGCGCTCGAGCACCACATTGCGGCCTTTGGGGCCCAGGGTGGTTTTGACGGCGTTGGCGAGGATGTTCACGCCTTCGACCATACGGGCGCGGGCATCCGCGCCAAAGATGACATCTTTTGCAGCCATTGAAATTCTCCGTAAATGACTCGTTGTGAGGCGCGGCGCAGCGGCTCAGTGCATCGCCGCAAGGGCGGCACCGGCTGGCCGAACCAGCGAAATTACTTCTCGATGACGGCCATCAGGTCGTCTTCGCGCATCACCATCAGCTCGTCGCCATCGACCTTGACGGTCTGGCCGGCGTACTTGCCGAACAACACGCGATCGCCCACCTTGACCGCCATGGGCACCAGCCGGCCTTGTTCGTCATGCTTGCCCGGCCCGACGGCCAACACTTCGCCCTGATCGGGCTTCTCCGCCGCGGTACCCGGAATGACGATGCCCGAAGCGGTGGTGGTTTCCTGTTCGACACGCTTGACCACGACACGGTCATGCAGAGGACGCAATTTCATGCAAATCTCCTGAAGTTTGTGGACTACCGGGCGCCAGGGGCGCCAGTGGACACGAGACGCGGAGCAAAAGCCCCCGCACTCGCAGAACTGCGCTTGAGAAGCGAGCCAACACATTCGTTAGACACGATGTATTAGCACTCGCCCTCAACGAGTGCTGATTATAGGGACGCGCGATGGGCTTTCAAGGGCATACACCGCCGCGCATCTCAGTCAATGCGCTGCCGCATGGCCCTCGATTGCAACACCGTGCGTCTTGCGTAAGCAATTGAAAAATCTTGCCGCTCGTCTGCTGCAAAGCGCCGTTCGTCGGCTCGCCGATTTTCCTGCGCCAGCGCATTTCCATAATCCGGCGCAAGGAGAGCCGATCCATGCAACGCAACCGAGGCTTCACGCTGATTGAACTCATGATCGTCGTGGCCGTCGTCGCCATTCTGGCAGCGGTCGCCATTCCCGCCTACAACCAATATGTGGCACGCAGCAAACTGACCGAGGCCTTTTCCGGTCTGTCGGCCATGAGCGTCGCAGCCCAACAGTATTACCAGGACAACCGCACCTATCTGGCCTCCGGAGGAGGCGCCACCACTTGCCCGGTCGCCGTGCCCAGCGCAAAAGACTATGGCTTTAGCTGCTCCAACGTCAGCGCCACCACTTTCTTGTTCACCGCCACCCCGGCCAACGGCTTTGTCGGCCCGTCCTACACCATCGACCAGGACGGGGCGAAAACCACCTCGAACGCGCCATCGG
>JBFXEK010000159.1:0-4898 GCA_050180155.1 Thiomonas sp.
CAGGCCGTACAGCAGCGGCGCGATCCGCCGCGGATGTGCGGTGTACGCTTCGAGCAATGCCGCCCGCCCGGCTTTCCAGCGCTGGCGGATGGGTGGTAGGGTGCTGTCGGCAGCGACGTCGCAGACGGACTGTTCGCTCATACGACGCGGACGACAGGGCGCATGCGCCGCGGCCCGGCTCAAGCAGCCAGCGGCGCCTGACGCACGAAAGCCGGTGGCTGCTGGCAGCCCGCCGAGGTGGTCAGGACCTCGAAGCCGGTGTCGGTGACCAGTACGGTGTGCTCCCACTGCGCCGACAGCGAGCGGTCTTTGGTGACGATGGTCCAGCCGTCGGCCATTTCACGGATGTCGCGTCGGCCGGCGTTGATCATCGGTTCGATGGTGAAGGTCATTCCAGGGCGCAGCACCTCGCCGGTGCCGGGCTTGCCATAGTGCAGCACCTGCGGCTCCTCGTGGAACTTGCGGCCGATGCCGTGGCCGCAGAATTCGCGCACCACGCTGTAGCCGGCGTTTTCGGCAAAGGTCTGAATGACGTGGCCGATGTCGCCCAGCCGGGTGCCGGGTTTGACCAGCGCGATGCCATGCCACATCGCCTCGAAGGTCACGTCGACCAGGCGCTGCACGTGCCGCGGCACGCTGCCGACGCAGAACATGCGGCTGCTGTCGCCGTGGAAACCGTCTTTGATCACGGTGACGTCGATGTTGAGCACATCGCCGTTTTTCAGCGGCTTGTCGTTGGGGATGCCGTGGCAGATGACGTTGTTCACCGAAGTGCAGATCGACGCCGGATAGGGCGTGTACCCCGGCGGCGCGTAGTTCAGCGGCGCGGGAATCGCCTGCTGCACCTGGGTGATGTAGTCGTATGCCAGCTTGTCGAGCGCCTTGGTGGTCACACCGGGCTGCACGTGCGGCGTGAGGTAATCGAGCAATTCGGACGCCAATCTGCCGGCGACGCGCATTTTGTCGATTTCTTCGGAGGTTTTGATGGAAATACTCATCGCGTCATTATCTCACTGCCGCGATATGTCGGCAGCCACCCCGCCGGCGCCGTGGGCGATAATTTACCGTTGACTTCCTCTTTCCCACTCCCGCCCCGCGGCGCGGGGTTTACGCATGCAGATTCTCGTTTTCGAAGGCGCCAACGCCCTTTCCGCCTTCCGTCAGGACGCGCTCATGGCGCGGCTGCGCCAGGCCTTGCCGCAACTGGCCGCGCGCGTGCGTCGCATCCACGGCCGCTACCTGCATGCCGTCGCGCTCGATCAGGTTCCGGCTGCGGGGGTGCGCGACACCCTGGACGGTCTGCTGCGCTACGGCGATGCCTACACCGGGCCGGTCGATGGCCAGGCGCTGCTGGTGATGCCGCGGCTGGGGACGATTTCTCCTTGGGCGTCCAAGGCGACCGACATCGCACGGCTGTGCGGCGTCGCGGTGCACCGCATCGAACGCGCCATCGAATACCGTGTGCAAGCCGAAGACGGATTGCTGCGCGCGGCCAAGCCGCTGAGCGATGACGAATTGCGCCAACTCGGCGCGCTACTGCACGACCGCATGACCGAAACCGTTGCCCTGCAGCGCGACGCTCTGGAGCAGCTGTTCGCCGAGCTGCCACCGCAGCCGCTGCAGCACGTGGACGTGACCGGCGGCGACGCCCAAGCCGCGCGACGCGCGCTGCAGCAGGCCAACGTCGCGCAGGGGCTGGCGCTGTCGGACGACGAAATCGACTACCTGCTCGACGCCTACCGCAAGCTGGGCCGCAACCCCACCGATGTCGAGTTGATGATGTTCGCGCAGGCCAACAGCGAGCATTGCCGCCACAAAATTTTCAACGCCCGCTTCACCATCGACGGCGTCGAACAGCCGCACACCCTGTTCGACATGATCCGCAACACCCACGCGCGCGCGCCGCAGGGCACCATCGTGGCTTACGCCGACAATGCCGCGGTGATCGAAGGCGGCGAAGTCCAGGCCTGGCAGCCCGACCCGGCCACGCACACCTACGGCGCGCAGCGCGCGCTGCGCCACGTGCTGATGAAGGTGGAGACGCACAACCACCCGACGGCGATTTCGCCGTTCCCCGGGGCTGCCACCGGCGCGGGTGGCGAAATCCGCGACGAGGGCGCCACAGGCCGCGGCTCGCGTCCGAAGGCAGGTTTGACCGGGTTTTCGGTGTCCAATCTGCGGCTGCCCGGCCATCCCGAGCCGTGGGAGGCGGCCACGGCCGATGTGGGCAAACCCGCGCACACGGCCAGCGCGCTGCAAATCATGCTCGACGGCCCGCTGGGCGGCGCGGCGTTCAACAACGAATTCGGCCGGCCCAACCTCGCCGGGTATTTCCGCGTGTTCGAGCAACGCGCCGGCGGCAGGGTGTGGGGCTACCACAAACCCATCATGCTTGCCGGCGGCATGGGCTCGATCGACGCACGGCAGACGCGCAAACTGCCGTTTCCCGCCGGCACGCTGCTGGTGCAGCTCGGCGGGCCGGGCATGCGCATCGGCCTGGGCGGCGGCGCGGCGTCGAGCCTGGCCACCGGCAGCAACGCGGCACAGCTCGATTTCGACTCGGTGCAACGCGGCAACCCCGAAATCCAGCGGCGCGCGCAGGAGGTCATCAACGCCTGCTGCGCGCTGGGTGATGCCAACCCGATTCTGTCGATCCACGACGTCGGCGCCGGCGGCCTGTCCAACGCCTTTCCCGAACTGGTCGAGGGCGCCGGCCGTGGCGGCGACTTCGAGTTGCGCGACGTGCCGTTGGAAGAGTCGGGGATGAGTCCGCGTGAAATCTGGAGCAACGAAAGCCAGGAGCGTTACGTGCTGGCCATCGCCCCGCAGCAGCGCGAGGTGTTCGCCGCGCTGTGCGCGCGTGAACGCTGTCCGTTTGCCGTGGTCGGCGTGGCCACGCAGGAACAGGTGCTGCGCGTGCACGACCGGTTGCACGCCGCCGACCCGGCGCAGGCGCTGCCGGTGGATTTGCCGCTGGACGTGCTGCTGGGCAAGCCGCCACGGTTGCATCGCGTGGTGCAGCGTGTGGCGGTGCAAGGCGACGCGCTGGATCTCAGCGACGTCGATCTGGAGCAGGCGTGCGCCGCGGTGCTGCGGCATCCGACGGTGGCGAGCAAGCGCTTTCTCATCACCATCGGCGACCGCACCGTCGGCGGCTTGTCGCATCGCGACCCGATGGTCGGCCCGTGGCAGGTGCCGGTGGCCGACTGCGCCGTCACCCTGGCCGATTACCAGGGATACCGTGGCGAGGCCATGAGCGTGGCCGAACGCGCGCCGGTGGCCGTGCTCAACCCGGCGGCCTCCGGCCGACTGGCGGTGGCCGAGGCGGTGCTCAACCTGCTGGCCGCACCGGTGCCGCGCTTGAGCGACATCAAGCTGTCGTGCAACTGGATGGCCGCATGCGGCCAGGCCGGGCAGGACGCCGCGCTGTACGACACCGTGCGCGCCATCGGCATCGAGCTCTGCCCGGCGCTGGGCATTTCCGTGCCGGTGGGCAAGGATTCGCTGTCGATGCACACGCAGTGGGAGCAGGACGGCCAGGCGCGCAGCGTCACCGCGCCGGTGTCGCTGGTGGTGTCGGCGTTTGCCGTGTTGCCCGACGTGCGCGGCACACTCACGCCGCAACTGCGCACCCACGCCCCGAGCAGCCTGATCCTGGTCGATCTGGCGCGGGGCCGTAGGCGGCTGGGGGGAAGCATTCTGGCGCAGACTCTCGGGCGCGTCGGCCAGTTCACCCCCGACCTGGACGATCCGCAGGTGTTGCCGGCGTTCGCCGCGGCGCTGGCCGAGCTGCGCGCCGCCGGCCAGGTCTGGGCCTACCACGACCGCTCCGACGGCGGGCTGTGGGCCGCGGCGTGCGAAATGGCCTTCGCCGGGCACTGCGGCGTCAGCCTGAATCTGGATTTGCTGACTCTCGACGGCGGCGAGGCCGACGACTGGGGCGATGCCAAAGATTGGGCCAAGCAGGTTGGCGCGCGCCGCGACGAGCAGGCGCTGCAAGCGTTGTTCAACGAAGAACCGGGAGTGCTGCTGCAAGTGGACGCGGCGCAGCGCGACGCCGTGCTGCAAACCCTGCGGCGCCACGGCCTGTCGGCGCACAGCCACGCCATCGGCAGCGTCAACGACCGCGACGTCATCGAATTGTTCCGCGACAGCCGCCGCATCTACACCGCGCCGCGCGTCACGCTGCAACGACTGTGGGACGGCGTGTCGCACCAAATCGCGCTCTTGCGCGACAACCCGCAGTGCGCGCACGAGGAGCACGAGGCGCAGGGCGACCCCGCCGACCCTGGGCTGCACATGCGGCTGAGCTTCGACCCGCAAGACGACGTGGCCGCGCCGTTCATCGCCCGCGGTGCGCGACCGCGTGTGGCCATCCTGCGCGAGCAGGGGGTGAACTCGCAGCTCGAAATGGCTTACGCCATGCACCGCGCCGGGTTCGACGCGGCAGACGTGCACATGAGCGATCTCATGGCCTGCCGTGTGCGCTTGGCCGATTTTTACGGCTTCGTCGCCTGCGGCGGCTTCAGCTACGGCGACGTCCTCGGCGCCGGCGAGGGCTGGGCGCGGTCGATTCTGTTCAACCCGTCGCTGGCGGAGCAATTCGCCGCGTTTTTCGGCCGTGGCGACACCTTTGCTCTCGGGGTGTGCAACGGCTGTCAAATGCTCGCCGCGCTGGCGCCCATGATCCCGGGCGCGCACGCCTGGCCGCGTTTCACCCGCAACCGCTCCGAGCAGTTCGAGGCCCGGCTGTCGCTGGTGGAAGTGACCGACTCGCCGTCGATTTTCTTCCGCGACATGGTCGGCAGCCGTGCCCCCATCGCCGTAGCGCATGGCGAGGGCAGGGCGGATTTTTCGCAGCAGGGCGACGCGGCGCAGTTGCACGTGGCGATGCGCTT
>JBFXEK010000160.1:0-4886 GCA_050180155.1 Thiomonas sp.
CTGCGCCGCGTCGGCGTGCTGCCCGCCGTCGGAAAACGAATCCGGCGTCACGTTGACGATTCCCATGACCAGCGGGCGGTCGAGGACGAGTTCGAAGCGTGCGGTTTTCCACACCGGCGGCATCAGACAGACTCCAAAAAAATCGGCCCGGTCAAGGACCGGGCCGGGGCGATGACAGCAGACGATCAGGCTGCCGTGGCAGACGGCGTATCTGCAGCGGTGCCCGTGGCCGGCGCAGACGGGGCTTTGGGCGCCGAGCTCGGGCCACTGCTGGGCGGCAGCTTCGGCGGCCGCGGTTCACGGCCTGCCATGATGTCGGCCAGTTGGTCGGCATCGATGGTTTCCCATTCGAGCAAGGCTGCGGCCATGGCGTGCATTTTGTCTTTGTTTTCCTCGATCAGCCGACGTGCCAAGGCGTACTGCTCGTCGATGATGCGGCGGATTTCCGCATCGACCTTCTGCATGGTCTGTTCGGACACGTGCGTGGTCTTGGTGATCGAGCGCCCGAGGAAGACCTCACCCTCGTTTTCGGCGTAGACCATTGGGCCGAGCGATTCGGTCATGCCGTAGCGCGTGACCATGTCGCGCGCCAACTGCGTCGCGCGCTCGAAATCGTTACTCGCCCCGGTGGTCATCTGGTTCATGAACACCTCTTCAGCAATGCGCCCGCCGAACAGCACTGAAATCATATTGAGCATGCGCTCCTTGTCCATGCTGTAGCGGTCGTTTTCCGGCAGCTGCATGGTCACACCGAGCGCCCGACCGCGCGGGATGATGGTGACTTTGTGCACCGGATCGGTTTTCGGCAGCAGCATGGCGACGAGGGCATGGCCGGATTCGTGGTACGCCGTGTTGCGCCGCTCCTCTTCGGGCATCACCATGTTCTTGCGCTCGGCGCCCATCATGATTTTGTCTTTGGCGCGCTCGAAATCCTCCATTTCGACCACACGGGCGTTACGCCGCGCGGCAAACAACGCCGCCTCGTTGACCAGATTGGCCAGATCGGCACCGGAAAATCCAGGAGTGCCGCGCGCCAGGATATCGGGGCGGATATCGCTGCCCACGGGGATTTTGCGCATGTGCACCTGCAAAATCTGCTCGCGTCCGCGAATGTCGGGCAGGGTGACGTAGACCTGCCGGTCGAAACGACCTGGACGCAGCAGCGCCGGGTCGAGAATATCCGGACGGTTGGTCGCGGCGATGACGATCACCCCGAGATTGGTGTCGAAGCCGTCCATTTCCACCAGCATTTGATTGAGCGTCTGCTCGCGCTCGTCGTTGCCGCCCCCTAGGCCGGCGCCACGGTGACGGCCGACGGCGTCGATTTCGTCGATGAAAATGATGCACGGCGCGTGCTTTTTGGCATTTTCGAACATGTCACGCACGCGCGACGCACCGACGCCGACGAACATTTCGACGAAGTCAGAACCGGAAATGGTGAAAAACGGCACCTTGGCTTCACCGGCGATGCTCTTGGCGAGCAGGGTTTTGCCGGTACCGGGCGGGCCGACGAGCAGCACACCGCGGGGAATGCGCCCGCCGAGTTTCTGGAATTTTTGCGGGTCGCGGAGAAAATCGACCAGTTCCTTCACGTCTTCCTTGGCTTCGTCGCAGCCGGCAACGTCGGCAAACGTCACGGTATTGCTCGATTCGTCGAGCAGCCGGGCTTTGGATTTACCGAAACTGAATGCCCCTCCGCGGCCGCCGCCCTGCATTTGACGCATGAAATAGACCCACACGCCGATGAGCAGCAACATCGGGAACCAGGAAATGAAAATCTGCGTCAGGAACGACTGTTCCTGACGCGGTGCGCCGATGACTTCGACTCCATCTTTGACCAAGTCGCCGACCATCCACAGATCACCCGGAGAAGTCAGGCTGAAACGACGTCCTTCCGACGTCGTCACGTCGAGCACGCCGCTTTGGTGGACGATGACTTTTTTGATCCGCCCGGCCTTGGCATCCTGCATGAACTGGGTGTAGCTCACCGCGTCGGAAGACTGCTGGGGACGGTCGAACTGTTTGAACACCGTGAACAGCACCAAGCCGATCACGAGCCAAATCGCAATTTTGGAAAACCATTGATTGTTCAAACCGACCTCCAGAATCAGAGCAAGCGCACTTGCGCTGCATGTGGGGACATTTTAGGCATTTCAAGCCCGGCGTCACGGTAATTGCCCAATCCCGATGCGCCTCAATGGGCTATTGAATTCATCAATCTGATCGAATTTGACAAATCACAAGCTGCCGCCGCTTGCGTTTTGGCCAGACAGGCCGCGTTTGAGGGTGCGTGCCAGAAGGAAGGTTTCGGCCGATTTGTCGCGTGACGCCTGCGGCTTGATCGCCTTGACCTGTTCGAACGTCAGCTTGAATCGGCGGACGATCTGGCTGTAGTAACTGCCGTGAAAAGTTTTGATCACCATCGTTCCCTGCGGTTGCAGCCAGCGCTGCGCGAAGTCCAGCGCGAGTTCGCTCAAGTGCTCGATGCGCGCAGCGTCAGCCGAAGCGATCCCGGTCAAGTTTGGAGCCATGTCCGACAGCACGACATCGACTTTTCGCCCGCCAAGCCGTTGTTCCAGCGCCTGCACCACCGCGTCCTCGCGGAAATCGCCCTGTAAAAAATGCACGTCCGGCACGGGCTCCATCGGCAGCATGTCCAACGCGACGATCAGTCCCTGCACGGCTCCGTGGCGCAGCAGGCGCTGGCGCGCATACTGTGACCACGACCCCGGCGCACTGCCCAGGTCGACGACGATCTGCCCCGGGCGTAGCACGCCTTCGGCTTCGTCGATTTCTTTGAGTTTGTACGCTGCGCGGGCGCGGTAGCCCTCGCGCTGCGCCAGCTTGACGTAAGGATCGTTGAGGTGATCGTGCAGCCAGGCTTTGCTGAATTTGTTTTTTTTTGCACTCGACATGGGTTCTTCAGGGACAATAGCGACAATTTGACATTTTTTGACGACGCGCCAGGCATGCCAGCAGGTGCGCGAAAGTTTTCATGACTCCATTGGAACTCACCCCGCAATTGCGCAGCGCGTTGCGCTCGCGTGCCCACGCGCTCAAGCCCGTCGTGCTCATCGGCGAACAAGGGCTGAACGCGGCGAACATGGCTGAAATCGACGGCGCGCTCAAGGCGCACGAGCTGATTAAAGTTCGCGTGTTCGGCGATGATGCCGTACAGCGTACCGCCATCTTGCAAACCATTTGCCAGACGCTTGCCGCCGCCCCGGTGCAGACCATCGGCAAGCTGCTGGTGATCTACCGGCCACGCCCCAAACCGGCGGCGCAAGACCAGGCGGCGACACGGCGCGGCAATTCCCCGCGGGTGGTCAAGGTCGTCGTGCCCTCGTCGAGCCCGACGCACCGCGCCAAGGTCAAACGCATCACTCTGCTCGGCAATCAACGGCTGACTGCCAGCGGCAAGGTCAAACGCGCCAAACCCCGTGTGACCAGCATCAAAAAATTGTCGCGCCCCTGACAGCGGCGGCTGCGCCAGCCGTCACGTCTCAGTTGCCCCGCCCCGGCAAGCGCCAGACATACGCGGCGACGCACAAAGCCTGCAGCGCGTACACCAGACTGGCCAGGCCGTGCCACAGGCCCGCCTGGGGGGAATGGGTCACAGCGGCTTGCAACAAGTGCGGCACCACACCGAATTCGCCGAACACCGCGAAAAACACCCCGGCCAGCGGCAGGAGTTGGTCGGCGTCCATGCGGGCCGCCGGGCCACGCCAGCGTTCGAGAACGGTAATGGCGACACCAAGCACGATCGCGGCGATCGCCATGAGGTAAAAGCCTTTGCTCGCTACCGCTGCGGCAAGCATTTTTTCCGGTACGGTGGCAAACGCGACCGGCGCGCCGATCAGCCCGACACCGGCCAAGCCGCCCAGCCACAGCGCAGCGAGCAGCCAGCGCATGCGCAGATTGATCATTTGTAATGGACCGCGAGAATTTCGTAGTGTCGCGTGCCACCAGGGGCGGCCACCTGCGCGACGTCACCGGCTTCTTTGCCGATGAGCGCGCGGGCAATGGGCGAATTGATCGAAATCCGGCCGTGCTTGAGGTCGGCCTCGTCGTCGCCGACGATCTGGTAGGTGATTTCCTCGCCGCTGGACTCGTCGCTCAATTCCACCGTCGCGCCGAACACCACGCGGCCGTCGGCCTGCAAGGTGCTCGGGTCGATGATTTGCGCGGTGCCGAGCTTGCTTTCGATATCGGCGATGCGGCCCTCGATGAATCCTTGGCGGTCACGTGCCGCCTCGTATTCGGCGTTTTCCGACAAATCGCCCTGCGCCCGCGCCTCGGCGATGGCCTGGATCACTGCCGGCCGTTCGATGGTTTTGAGCCGGTGCAGCTCTTGCTTGAGTTGTTCCGCGCCTCTGCGCGTCATGGGGGTCGCCATAGGGTGCCTCCGTTGAAGCAGGAAAAAAACGAGCACCGCAGCCAGATGCGCTGCGGTGCTCCGAGAATTGCGAATTTTACGCGGATGCGAACGATTGCAGCGGATAAACGGCGATTTTCTGCAGTTCTTTCATCCCCTGTACCGCGGCCAGCGCGCCGGAAATGGTGGTGTAAGTGGTCACGCGCGCAGCCAGCGCCGAGGTACGGATGGCGCGCGAATCGGCAATGGCGTTGCGCCGCTCCTCGACGGTGTTGATCACCAGCACGATTTCATCGTTTTTGATCATATCGACCACATTCGGCCGACCCTCGGTGACTTTGTTGATCACCTGCACCGGCACATCCGCCGCAGCGATCGCCGCAGCCGTACCACGCGTGGCGACCACGCCGAAGCCCAGCGCGACGAGCTGGCGGGCGATGTCCACGGCGTCGGGTTTGTCGCTTTGCTTGACCGACAGGAACACCTTTCCGCCCGCCTTTGGATCGGGCAG
>JBFXEK010000161.1:0-4880 GCA_050180155.1 Thiomonas sp.
GTGTTCAGGTCGATGCCCTCTTTGTACATATCCCACAGCGGCGACAGATCGCGCAGCTTGGCCACGCTGTCGCGCAACTGGCGCACTGCGGCGTCGATTTCGGCCTCGGTGGTGTAGCGACCGATGGTCATGCGCAATGAGGAGTGCGCCAATTCGTCGCTGCGACCGAGCGCGCGCAGCACGTAAGATGGCTCCAGACTGGCGGAGGTACACGCCGAACCGCTGGACACGGCAATCCCTTTGAGCGCCATGATCAGCGATTCGCCCTCGACGTAGTTGAAACTCATATTTAGATTATGCGGGACGCGGCGTTCCAGATCGCCGTTGACGTACACCTCCTCGATGTCCTTGAGGCCGTCGAGCAGACGTTTTTGCAGCATGCGCGCGCGTTCGATGTCCGCGCCCATCTCCGCCTTGGCAATTCGATACGCCTCACCCATGCCGACGATCTGGTGCGTCGGCAGCGTGCCCGAGCGCAGCCCGCGCTCGTGGCCGCCGCCGTGCATCTGCGGAATCAGCCGCACCCGCGGCTTGCGCCGCACGTACAGCGCACCGATGCCCTTGGGGCCATAGGTTTTGTGCGAAGCCAGGCTCATCAGATCGACCGGCCATGCCTTGAGGTCGATCGCCACCTTGCCGGTGGCCTGCGCCGCATCGACGTGAAAGATGATGCCGCGCTCGCGGCAGATACGGCCGATTTCCGGGATGTCCTGGATCACGCCGATTTCGTTGTTCACCAACATCACCGACACCAGGATGGTGTCCGGTCGCAGCGCCGCCTTGAATGCGTCGAGGTCGAGCAGCCCCTTGGGTAGTACGTCCAGGTAGGTCGCCTCGAAACCGCGGCGCTCCATTTCGCGCACCGTGTCGAGCACGGCCTTGTGTTCGGTCTTGACGGTGACGAGGTGCTTGCCCTTGCCCTGGTAGAACTCGGCCGCGCCTTTGATCGCCAGGTTGTTCGACTCGGTCGCTCCGGATGTCCAGATGATTTCCTTGGGGTCGGCACCGATCAGGTCGGCCACCTGCGCCCGGGCCTTTTCCACCGCCTCCTCGGCCTCCCAGCCCCAGGCGTGGCTACGCGAGGCCGGATTGCCATAGTGTTCACGCAGCCACGGAATCATGGCGTCGACCACGCGGGGATCGACCGGTGTGGTTGCGGCGTAATCCATGTAGATCGGCAAATGGGGAGTCGTGGACATGGTGCGAACGAGTCAGTTTGATGTTGTCGACGGTGAAGCGCCGAAGCGGGGGCGACGCACTCCAAAGGCCGCCAGCCCGAAATTGGCGCCAGGCGGCATACGCCAAGCGGCCTTCAAGATCCCAGAGTCTGCGCCAAGTTGAACACCGAATTGGGCGCCTTCACTTTGATCGGCTTGGCCGTCACCGGCAAAGGGGACACCGGTTTGCGCGTGACGGCGACCTCCTCGACCGTCACGCCCTTGGCCAGGTTTTGCTCGACCAACCCTTTGAGGTTGACCGAATCGAGAAATTCGACCATTTTGGCATTGAGTTGCGCCCATAGATCATGGGTCATGCAAGGCCCCCCGTCTTCGCCGTTGCAATTTTCCTTGCCGCCGCACTGCGTCGCGTCGAGTGGCTCGTCGACGGCGATGATGATGTCGGCAATGCTGATTTCTTCCGGTTTGCGCGACAGCGTATAGCCGCCGCCGGGGCCACGCACCGAGTCGACGAGTTCATGGCGGCGTAGCTTGCCAAAAAGTTGCTCCAGATACGACAGCGAAATATGCTGACGCTGGCTGATGCCCGCTAGAGTCACGGGGCCCAGATGTTGGCGCATCGCCACGTCGATCATGGCGGTCACGGCAAAACGTCCTTTGGTGGTCAGTCGCATGGCGGCTCTCCTCAGCGATGAAAGTGGCGGCCAGTGACAACGTCTTGGGCCTTCGCCTTGAACAGGCGCGCAACAGACACTGACACAGTGCCGGAATCAAAACACCCGACAAAACCGATCGGCAAAGTTTACAAAAACCCGATCGTTTTCGTCAACAAATCAGATTTTTCTGCCGATTGAAAGTTCCGTTTCGGCGGAAAAAATTTTTGTCTTGCCCGCAGGGTTACTCACCCAATTGATTTATGCTTTGTAAAGAATCAATTCAAGCAATCAATCGACTCGATGCGGCTGACCCTCAGGCAATTGGAAGTTCTGGTGGAGATCGCGCACAGCCGCAGCGCCACGGCAGCCGGCGATGCGCTGGCCATGTCGCAATCTGCAGTGAGCGCAGCGCTGGCTGAGCTGGAATCGCAGTTGGGCGAGCGCGTGTTCGACCGCGTGGGCAAACGCCTGGTACTCAACGACTCGGGCAGACTGCTGCTGCCGCGGGCGATGGCCATTCTCGATCAAACCCGTGGCATCGAAGCGCTGTTCAGCGCCGGTGCCGCCGCTTTGCGCATCGGCGCCAGCAGCACGGTCGGCAACGCCATACTGCCCCCGATCATGGCGGCGTTCTGCCGCGAGTTTCCGGCGGCGCAATTCTGTCTGCGCGTGGGCAACACCCAGGCCATCGCCGACGCCGTCGCGCAGTTCGAAGTCGACCTCGGCTTGGTCGAAGGCGCCTGCCATCACGAAGATCTGGTGACCACGCCGTGGCTGCAGGACGATCTGGTCGTGGTCTGTGCCGCCAACGACCCGCTGGGGGCGGGCGAAGTCAGCCTCGAAGCGCTGCGCGCCGCGCGCTGGCTGTTGCGCGAGCCCGGTTCCGGTACACGCGAAACCGTGGAAAATTTGTTGTTGGAACATCTGCATCGTCTGGAGCATGCAATGGTGCTAGGCAGCTCCGAGTCGATCCGCGCCGCAGCCATCGCCGGGCTCGGGCTGGCCTGCATGCCCCGCCGCCTGGTACGCCAGGACCTGCAACGCGGGCATCTGGTCACCGTGCGCAGCCCGTTACCGCCCATGCACCGTACGCTGTTCATCGTGTATCACCAGAAAAAAACCTTCTCTCAGGCGCTAGGCCGGTTTTTACAGTTTTGCCAAAACTGGCAGGACTCCCCCCAGCCTGTCTGACCCCGTTCGCCCATGTCCAATCCCGCTGTCCAACCTTCCACCCCGCGTTTGACGTCTTTGTCCCATGGCGGCGGCTGCGGCTGCAAGATTGCCCCCAATGTGCTGGCGGACATCCTGCGGCAGCACGCCCCCGTGCTGCCTCGGCCTGCAGAACTGCTGGTGGGCACAGAGTCGGCCGACGACGCCGCCGTCTACCTGCTCAACCCGCAGCAGGCTTTGATCGCCACCACCGACTTTTTCATGCCCATCGTCGATGATCCGTTCGACTTCGGGCGTATCGCTGCGACCAACGCGATTTCCGATGTCTACGCCATGGGCGGCACGCCGATCATGGCGCTGGCGCTGGTGGGCATGCCGGTCAACGTCCTACCCATTGACACCATTGCGGCGATTTTGCGCGGCGGCGAGACCGTGTGCGCGCAAGCCGGCATACCGGTCGCCGGCGGCCATAGCATCGATTCGGTCGAACCGATTTACGGGCTGATGGTCATGGGGCTGGCACACCCGAGCCAGATCCGGCGCAACGACAGCGCCAAGGCCGGCGACGTCATCATTCTGGGCAAGCCGCTGGGGGTGGGCATCCAATCGGCCGCGCTGAAAAAAGACGCGCTGGGCGAGCAGGGCTATGCCCGCATGATCGCGACCACGACTCAGCTCAACACCCCGGGTCGCCGGCTGGCGCTGCTGCCTGAGGTGCACGCCATGACCGATGTCACCGGCTTTGGCCTGCTCGGCCATTTGCTCGAGGTCTGCCGCGGTGCGCAGCTGCGCGCCAACGTGGAGTTCTCCCGCGTGCCGCTGATGGCCGGCGTGGTCGATTTGGCGCGCGCCGGCATGACCACCGGCGCCTCGGCAAGAAACTGGGCGAGCTACGGCGCCGATGTCGTACTCGCCCCGCAGCTCGACCCTCTCGCCCGCACGTTGCTCACCGACCCGCAAACCTCGGGCGGCTTGCTGGTCACTTGCGCGGCCAGCGCGCAGGATGCCGTGCTCGAGATTTTCCACTCCGAAGGCTTTGGCCAGGCTGCGGTCATCGGCAGCCTCGCCCCGGGCCACGCGGGTATCGACGTGTTCGCCTGAAGGGCGTGAGCGCAGCCGCCTGCTGCATTCCCGTCGCCGCAGACACGGCTGTTTGACCTGCCGATCACGGGCAAACCCGCAGCGCCTGTCTTCACCCAGGGTTTGTTACATCTTTATACTTCGCCCGCGGCTGGTTGCGCATTGTCACTTCTAGTCACCGTCGACGACCATCTGCGTCA
Source organism: Thiomonas sp. (assembly GCA_050180155.1). Classification (GTDB taxonomy): domain Bacteria; phylum Pseudomonadota; class Gammaproteobacteria; order Burkholderiales; family Burkholderiaceae_C; genus Thiomonas. Next base: position 4,285 of record JBFXEK010000161.1, read on the forward strand.
TCGGCAAGAGCAAATCGTTCACAAAACAATCGGGAGATGTCTTGAACGCCCTACTCGCCCTGTCCCGCGGGATCGACTGGCTCAACGAACGCGTCGGCCGACTCACCCTGTGGCTCATCCTGGCTTCGGCCGTCATCAGCGCCATCAACGCCGTGGTGCGCAAGGCGTTCGACTACAGCTCCAACGCTTTTTTGGAAATCCAGTGGTATTTGTTCGCCGCTGTGTTTTTGCTCGGTGCCGGCTATACCTTTTTGCACAACGAACATGTCCGCATCGACGTCCTGTCGAGCAAATTGTCGGCGCGCGGGCGCAACTGGATCGACATCATCGGCATTGTGTTTTTTTTGTTTCCCTTCGTTTACGTCACCGTGCGCCTGTCCCTGCCGGTGGTGATCAACGCCATCCAATCGGGTGAGGTGTCGAGCAATGCCGGCGGGCTGATCCGCTGGCCGGTGTACATCCTCCTGCCCATCGGGTTCGCGCTACTCGGGTTGCAGGGCGTGTCCGAGCTGATCAAACGCATCGCCTTCCTGCGCGGCCTGATCGACGATCCGTTGACCAAAAAGTACGAAAAGACCGCCGAGGAAGAACTCGCC
>JBFXEK010000162.1:0-4866 GCA_050180155.1 Thiomonas sp.
CGGCGTCCATGGTCGCCAGGTCGCCGGTGTGCATCCAGCCTTCAGCGTCGATGGCTTCGCGCGTTTTCGCCTCGTCGCCCCAGTAGCCGTGCATCACCGAATAGCCGCGGGTGCACAGTTCCCCCGGGGTGCCGCGCGGCACGGTCTGCCCGGTCGCCGGGTCGATGATTTTCACTTCCAGATGCGGCTGCACCTGGCCGACCGTGCTCACCCGCTTGGCGAGCGGGGTGTCGGTGGAGCTCTGGCAGCTCACCGGCGCGGTTTCGGTCATGCCGTAGGCGATGGTGATTTCGCTCAGGTGCATGTCGCGCACCACCCGCTTCATCACCTCGATCGGGCACGGGCTGCCGGCCATGATGCCGGTGCGCAGCGTGGACAGATCGAACTCGGCAAAGCGCGGATGGTCGAGCATGGCGATGAACATGGTCGGCACGCCGTGCAGGCCGGTGCAGGCTTCGTCCTGCACGCACTCCAGCGTGAGCAGCGGGTCGAACGCATCGTTGGGGTAGACGATGGTCGCGCCATGCGTCAGGCAGGCGAGATTGCCCAGCACCATGCCGAAGCAGTGATACAGCGGCACCGGAATGCACAACCGGTCGGCGGCGGTGAGTTTCATCGCCTCGCCGATGAAATAGCCGTTGTTCAGGATGTTGCTGTGCGTCAGTGTGGCGCCTTTGGGAAAGCCGGTGGTGCCGCTGGTGAACTGGATGTTGATCGGCTCATCGGCGCTCAAGCCGGCGGCCGCCTGTGCCACCGCCGGGTCATCGGCGCTGCCGCGGGCGATCCAGTCGGCAAAGCGCAGCATGCCCGGCTCGGCGTGCTCGCCCAAGTGCACGATCAGCCGCAGCTCGGGCAGGCGCGCGGCGCGCAGCTCGCCCGGCTGCGCCGTTGCCAACTCGGGCGCGAGCTCGCGCAGCATCGCCAGATAGTCGCTGCTCTTGAACCGCGTCATCGTGACCAGCGCGCGGCAGCCGACCTTGTTCAGCGCGTATTCCACTTCGGCGACGCGGTATGCCGGGTTGATGTTGACCAGGATGATGCCGACCTTGGCCGTGGCCAGCTGCATCAGCACCCATTCGACGCAGTTGTGCGCCCAAATGCCAACGCGGTCGCCCTTGCGCAGCCCGCTGCGTAGCATCGCGCTGGCCAGCCGGTCGACCTCGCGCTTGAGCTCGGCGTAGCTCAGCCGCGCGTACTGGAGACGCACGACCAGCGCCACGTGTTCGCCCATGCGCTGCGCCATATCGACAAAAAAATCGCCGATGGTCTGCGTGAGCAAGGGCTGATCGTGGCTGCCGCAGGCGTAAGCCTGCAGATTGACGGGGGTGTCGCTCATGGTCGTTCTCCTCGGTGTTTCGCCCGCGGCTGCGCGCGGGAGTATGGCTGGTGGTGCAGCAGGTCAGAATCCTCCGGTGGCCAGCCAGTGTTCGAGCTGCGGCAGGCGGTCGGCGCCCCAGAACGGCTGCTCGTCGACCACCATGTACGGCGCGCCGCACATGCCTTGTTGCAGCGCGCGGTCGACATTGGCTTTGAGTTGCGCCTTGATGGTCGCATCGCCCGTGTAGCGCACCACCGCGCCGGCCGGCAAGCCCTGCTCGGCGGCCAGCGCCTCCAGCACCGGCAGTTCGGCGATGTTGCGGTTTTGCGTGAAATACGCGGCAAAGCAGCGGTGCAGCCACGGTACGGCCTGATCGGGCTGCTCGCGCTGCAAGCCGATGAGCACCCGCGCGGCCTGGTAGGTGGCGACCGGAAACACATCCGGGTGACGGTACGGCACGCCCAAATACCGCGCGGTGCGCGGCACGTCGATCAGCAGATAGTCGCCCTTGAGCGGCTGTTCGATCAGCGGCTTGGCGCCGGTGGCGGCAAACACCGGGCCGAGCAGCACCGGCACCCATTCGACATCGCGCAGATGGCGCGCGGCAATCGCCTCGATCTGCGTGCTCGCCAGATACGCATACGGCGAGGAAAAGTCGAAAAAGAAGGTGATCGGGCTGACGGGCATCGCGGGGTTCTCGCTGGCAGGGGGTTGGTGGACCCGCGTCAGAGCGCGCGGGCGATGAGCAGTTTTTGCACGTCGGAGGTGCCTTCGTAAATCTGGCAAACCCGCACATCGCGCCAGATGCGCTCGGCCGGAAAATCAGCGACATAGCCGTAGCCGCCGTGGATCTGCATTGCGGCGCTGGCCACGCGCTCGGCCATTTCGCTGGCGAAGAGTTTTGCCATCGCCGCCTCCTTCAAGCAAGGCTGGCCGGCGTCTTTCAGGCTGGCGGCGTGCCACAGCAGTTGCCGCGCTGCTTCGATCTGCGCCGCCATGTCGCTGAGACGGAATTGCACCGCCTGATGGTCGAACAGCGCCTTGCCGAACGCGCTGCGCTCATGCGCATAGCGCAACGATTGCTCGAACGCCGCGCGCGCCATGCCCACCGCCTGCGCAGCAATGCCGATGCGCCCGCCTTCCAGCCCAGACAGCGCGATTTTGTAGCCCTCGCCTTCGGCGCCGATGCGGTTTTCCACCGGCACGCGGCAGGCGTCGAAACGGATCTGCGCGGTATCGCTGGCCGTCTGCCCCGCCTTGTCCTCCAGCCGTTCGACGATATAGCCGGGTGTGTCAGTCGGCACGAGAAAGGCGCTGATGCCCTTCTTGCCCGCGGCGCGGTCGGTCACCGCGAGCACGATCGCCACCTGGCCGTTTTTGCCGCTGGTGATGAACTGCTTGACACCATCGAGCACATACTCATCACCTTCGCGGCGAGCCGTGGTGCGCAGGTTCGCCGCGTCCGACCCGGCCTGCGGCTCGGTCAGCGCAAACGCGCCGATCATCTCCCCGCGCGCCAGCGGCTTGAGCCAGCGCTGCTTCTGCGCGTCGTCACCCCAGGCCAGCAGGATCGAGCACACCGGGCAGTTGTTGACACTGACGATGGTGCTGGTTGCGCCGTCAGCCGCGGCGATTTCCTCGATCGCCAGCGCCAGCGACAAATAGTCCAGCCCGGCGCCGCCCCACTGCGCTGGCACCGCGATACCCAGGCAGCCGAGCTCGCCCAGCCCGCGCAGCGCCTCGCGCGGAAAGCGGGCGTCGCGCGCCCATGCGGCAGCGTGCGGGGCGATTTCGCGCTGCGCAAAGTCGCGCACCGCGTCGCGGATCAGGCGGTGGTCGGCGGACAACAGCATGGCATGCAGACGAGGTTCAAACCATTTCGATCGCCATCGCGGTGGCCTCGCCGCCACCGATGCACAGCGCCGCCACACCTTTTTTCAGCCCGCGCTGGCGCAGCGCGCCCAAGAGCGTCACGACGATGCGCGCGCCCGAAGCGCCGATGGGATGGCCGAGAGCGACCGCGCCGCCGTGGACGTTGACGATGTCGTGCGGCAGGTCGAACTCGCGCATCGCCGCCATGGTCACCGCGGCAAACGCCTCGTTGACTTCCCACAAATCGACTTCGCGCGGCGTCCAGCCTGCGCGTTGCAGCACCTTGTCGATCGCCCCGACCGGCGCGGTGGTGAACCACTCGGGCGCCTGCGCGTGCACCGCGTGCGCACGGATGCGGGCAATCGGCGTGCAGCCGAGTTTTTCCGCAGTGGACTGCCGCATCAGCACCAGCGCGGCGGCGCCGTCGGAAATGCTCGACGAGGTCGCCGCGGTGATGCTGCCGTCCTTCTTGAACGCGGGTTTGAGGCTGGGGATTTTGTCCAGCTTGGCCTTGAACGGCTGTTCGTCGCGGCGGATCTCGATTTCACCGCCCTTGCCCGGCACCTTGACCGGCGCCATTTCCCAGTCGAACGACCCGTCCTCGTTGGCTTTTTTGCTGCGCTCGGTCGAGGCGATGGCAAACGCATCCATGTCCTGCCGGCCAAACGCATATTTGGCGGCGCAGCTTTCGGCAAATACGCCCATGGCCTTGCCGCGGTCGTAGGCGTCTTCCAGGCCGTCGAGCGCCATGTGGTCGTAGAACGCAGTGGCGCCGTACTTGACGCCCTTGCGGATGAAGGCCAGATGCGGCGCATTGGTCATACTCTCCATGCCGCCGGCCACCATCACCTGCGCGCTGCCGGCGGCGAGCATGTCGTGCGCGAACATCATCGCGCGCATGCCCGAGCCGCACATTTTCGACAGCGTCACCGCCCCGGCCGACAGCGGCAAGCCGGCCTTGATCGCCGCCTGCCGCGCCGGCGCCTGGCCCTGCCCGGCCATCAGGCAGTTGCCCATCAGCACTTCGTCGACCTGCTCGCCTTTGACGCCGGCGCGCTGCACCGCGGCGGCAATCGCCGCAGCGCCCAGCTCCCACGCGGTGAGAGTGGAAAAATCACCGAGCAGCCCGCCGATGGGCGTGCGTGCGGCGGAAACGATGACGATGGGATCGGTCATGGGGCGGTCTCCAAAACGGGTTGAGTAGGCGCCGGCTGTCTGCTGTTGCCGCGACAATCCGGCCGCGGAAAGCGGCGTGACACGTCGTAAGTGAACACATCGTAGAGGTAGCCTTCGCGGATGCGCGCCTGATGCTCCTGCCAGAACGCCGGGTCGAGCAGGTCGGCGTGATGTTGCATGAACACTGCGCGCACCTTGGGGTTGCCGAGCAGGAATTGGCCGAAGGTTTCGGGAAACACGTCGTGCGGGCCCACGGCGTACCACGGTTCGGCGGCCATTTCGTCTTCCTCGTTGCGCGGCGGCGGCACGCGGCGGAAGTTGCAGTCGGTGATGTACTCGATCTCGTCGTAGTCGTAGAACACCACTTTGCCGTGGCGAGTGATACCGAAGTTCTTCCACAGCATGTCGCCGGGGAAGATGTTGGCCGCCGCCATGTCCTTGATGGCGTTGCCGTATTCGATCACCGCGGCTTCGAGCTGGGCGTCGTCGGCTTCCTGCAG
>JBFXEK010000163.1:0-4853 GCA_050180155.1 Thiomonas sp.
AGCTTGTGCGCCACCGCGGCTTGAAACTGGCCGTTGACGAAGGCATCGAGATTCTGGCTGACCGCCTGGTAAAAGTACGCGCCGACGATCAGGTCGGTGCTGCCCGTGCCCGGCTGCAAGCTGGTGTCGAGCAGGTTGCCGGGAGAGGGCTGCAGCGCGTTGGGCCCGCGGGTGAACGCTACCGGGTCGCGCCCGACGACGCCGGTGCCGTCGGCATTGGGCCCGCCGTAGCGTCCGGTGGGCAGCTTCACGCCGAGTTGCACGCCGAGGTTGTGCGTCGGCAGCAGCCCCTGCCAGGCGGCGAGGAACTTCACATCGCCCAGGCTGCTGACCGTCGCACCGCTGAGGTCGTTTGCGGTGAGTTGATCGGGCGTCGCCGCGCCGTAGGTGGTGTGGCTGCGGTCGATGTACGGAATCTGCAGATTGAAATTCCAGTCGGGGTTTGGGGTGTAGCCGACGCTCAGGGTGATGTAGCGGTTGATGGTGTCGTGCTCGACCTCCTGCGCCGCAGCCGGGTTGAGCGCGGCCACGCTTGCCGCAGTCACGCTGTGCGTGCCGCTGCGCAGTTGATCCTGATCGATGAAGTCGTATTGCAGATTGATGCGCCAACCGGGGGCGGCGGAATAACCCATCGCGGCGTCGGTGCTCAAGCTGCAGCCGCAAGTGGCGCAGGCCAGCGCCGGCAGCGGCGCGGCGAGGGCGGACAGGCCGCAAACGGCGGCGACCCAGCGCAAGGCGGACGCGCGGCGGTGCGCGGGACGAATCGAGGACATGCAAATCTCCTGAAAGAGGCTTGGACTGGCTGGCGGCGTGCGCAAGCCACGGCAGCGCCGGGCAGCGGTGCACCGGCGGCAAGCGACGGCTTCAGGAGAACAGCGGTGGCGCGCGGGGTGGGGGCGTGGCATGCGCCCGCTGCTGCAGACGCAGCGCGCTCGTGCCCGAGGCCGCCTGCAGACTGCCGCCGCCAGTCAACGCCAGGTGCCCGCCCGAGGCAGGCGGTGGCGCCAGCAGGCCGCCCGGCGCGGCGCACAGCGCGGCCGGATTGAGCAGCACCAGCAAAGTATGCGGCGCACCGTGGCGCGGCGTGGCCTGGTGCGGCAGGGCGGCAACGGCATCGGCTGCAGCGGCCTGTTGCGCCGTGGCGCAATAAGGCAGTTCGACCCATGTCGCTGCGGGTTGCGCCGCCCAGGTCAGCGGCTGCAGCAGCAGCGTCCACAGCACCAGCCAGATCAGGCGGGTGCGGCGGCGCAGGGCGGGCAGGAGAGGAGCTGGGGCGCGCATCGCAGCAAAGGGAGATTGCGCGCATGTTAACGACACGCTGCAGATTTGCGTTGCAACAAAACGTGACGCGGGGATCGGTGGTATCTGCCCGCTGGTCGCTGCGCGCTGTTCAGCCGGAAATGTGCAAGAACAACCCGGCCACGGTCAGCACGTCGGCCGCCAGCGCGATGGCCAGCCCCCAGACCAGCGGCCGGCCGCCAAACCGTCGCCCCAGCCAGCCGCCCATGACGAAAAACGCCAGATTGGCCGTCAGCAGCGCCGCCCACGGTGCCGTCCAGGCGCCGATGAGCAGGCAGACCAGCGCACCGGCAAAGCCGCTGAGCGTGGCCACCGCGGTGGTGCGCAGCGCGCGCCATGCCGAGGCCGTGCCCAGGCGGCTGCGCAGCAAGCGCTGCGGCGCCGGCAGATTGAGCTCGCGCGCGGCGTGGCTCAAGTCCTGCCGCAGCCGGGCGTATTCGGCGGCCAGCAGCGGCAGCGCACCGCCGAAACCCGACACCAGCGCCACGCGCAGCGCCAGACCGGCGTCCAGCGGCCGGTGCCCGAGCACCTGCGAGCCGGCGAGCAGCAGCGCGGTGGACATGCCGTCGGTCAGCCCGATGATCACCGAGAACAACTCGGCCGAGAGCCAGCGCGCCGACGGTTTCATCCGGCTCACTCGGGTTTGCGCGGCCGCGGCGCGTCGATGACCTGGTCGCCGACGGAAATTTCCAGAATGCCGTGCACCATCGCCCCGCTGCGCTCGATGGCATCGACCAGCGCGGCGTAGTCGATGTCGTCGCCGACCACGGTGATGATGGTGCTGATGGTTTCCATGTCCACTTCTTCGACGTGGATGGTGAACGCCGTGACGCCGCGCACCGGGTCGATCGCGGCGGCGACGTCGAGCAGGCTGGGCTGGGCAAAGGCTTTGTCCACGTCGAGGACGAGGCGGCGGATGTGCATGGCGAGTTCCTTTCGCCCCTACCATAGCGCCATGCTCAGCGTTCATCCACCCGCCCCCAAGCCGTACACCCGCGCCGCCCGCCTGCCCGAGTTGCTCAAGCAGCGCATCGTCCTCCTCGACGGCGCGATGGGCACCATGATCCAGCGACTCAAGCTCAGCGAGGCGCAGTACCGCGGCGAACGCTTCAAAGACTGGCCGCGTGATGTCAAGGGCAACAACGAGCTGCTGAGCCTGACGCAGCCGCAGATCATCCGCGACATTCACGAAGGCTATCTGGCTGCGGGCGCCGACCTCATCGAGACCAACACCTTCGGCGCCACCACCGTCGCGCAGGACGACTACGGCATGGCCGAGTTGGTGGACGAAATGAACGAAACGTCGGCGCGGCTGGCGCGCGCTGCGTGCGACAAGTTCAGCACCGCGGACAAACCGCGCTTCGTCGCCGGTGCGCTCGGGCCCACGCCGAAAACGGCAAGCATCAGCCCGGATGTCAACGACCCCGGTGCGCGCAACATCGACTTCGAGACGCTGCGCGCGGCGTATGCGCAGCAGGCGCGCGCGCTGCTGCGCGGCGGCGCCGACGTGCTGCTGGTCGAAACCATTTTCGACACCCTCAACGCCAAGGCCGCGCTGTTCGCCATCGACGAAGTGTTCGAGGCTACGGGCGAGCGTCTGCCCATCCTCATCAGCGGCACCGTCACCGACGCCTCGGGCCGCATCCTCTCCGGGCAGACGGTGACCGCGTTCTGGGCCAGCGTGCGTCACGCCCAGCCGCTGGCCGTGGGGCTGAACTGTGCGCTGGGCGCGGCGCTCATGCGCCCGTATCTGCAGGAGCTGGCCAAGGCCGCGCCCGATACCTTCATTTCGTGCTACCCCAACGCCGGGCTGCCCAACCCGATGAGCGACACCGGGTTCGACGAAACCCCGGAGGTCACGTCGCGGCTGCTGCACGAATTTGCCGCCGAAGGGCTGGTGAACATCGTCGGCGGCTGCTGCGGCACCACGCCCGAGCACATCGCCGCGATCAACGCCGCGGTGCGTGCCGAGGCCCCGCGTGCGACCACCCGGCGCGGCGGGTTCTACGCCGATGCCCAGTGAAAGGCCGTTGCCCGGCGGCAGCGCAGGACCGACCGAATTTGCAGGAGACGACGCATGACACTGCCTGACATTCGCGAAGGCGACCACTGGGTGTTCATCACCCGCACGCAGGAAGAAATCGACCGCGGCGAAGCCGGGCTGGTGATGAGCAACCGTGTCACCCGCATCGACGCCGACGGCCGCGTGCACATCCAGGTGCAGCGCACCAACAAAGCCGATTCGCCGCTGCTGCAAAACATCTACACCCGACAGTTCGACCTGCTGTCGCGCGAAATCGTCCCCGGCGAGGCGATCGAGTACCACCCGGCGTTTCCGCAGTTCATGTTCCCGTTGAGCGTGGGCAAGAACTGGAAAGAGATCGTCACGCAGACACAGCCGGAATGGGGCTTGCACACCCGGCTGACGGTGAGCGTGAGCGTGGAGGCCGAGCAGACCGTCGCCGTGCCAGCCGGCACCTTCCACACCTTTCGGCTGCAAGGACATTACACCGCCGAGGAAGCGACGGTGATGACGCATTACTGGTACGCGCCGGCCGCTGGCCGCGCGGTCAAGGGCATCGAGGACACGCTGTCGATCAACGGCGTGCGTACCCGGCTGGTCTACGAACTGCAGTCGCTCAATCGCTTGCGGGGGTGAGCGCTGCAGGCGGCGTCGCCGCGCTCCAGCTCCAGTAATGCGGCTGCGCCGCGCGCCAGCTCGACATGGCGTCGGGGCTGTCGTCGCGCCAGCGCAGCGCGCCTTGCAAGTCGGTGCGCCAGACCGCGATGCCGCGCGCGGCGTAGCGCGCCATCACCAGCGGGTGCGGGTGGCGATGCACATTGCGGTAACCCGCCTGCACCACGGCGATGCGCGGCATCACCTCGTCGAGCAGCGCGTCGCTGGAGGAGGTTTTGCTGCCGTGGTGCGGCACCAGCAGCACGTCGGCATACGGCAACGCCTGCACGGCGCCGAGCGCGCGCTCCTGCGCCTGGTCGATGTCGCCGGTGAGCAGCGCCGAGCCACCGCGCGCGGCAACGTGCAGCACGCACGAGCCGGCGTTGTCGTTGCGCGGCGTGTCGCCCGGCAGCGGGTTGATGACGCGGAATTCCACGCCGTCCCACTGCCAGCGCTGCCCGGCCTGGCAGCGGCTGGCGCGCGCGTACCCCAGCCGCGGCACGCGCGCGGCAGGCACGGAAGTGAGCAAATCGGCTTCCGGGTGGACGCGGGCGACCGCCGCGGCGCCACCCGAATGGTCGCTGTCGTCGTGGCTGACGACTACCCGGTCCAGCCGCCGCACCCCCAGGCTGTGCAACAGCGGCAGCACCACGCGGCTGCCGGCGTCCACCCCTGGCGCCTGTTGGGGCCCGGTGTCATAGAGCAAGGTGTGATGCGCCGTGCGCACCACCACCGCCATGCCCTGGCCGACATCGGCAAACCACAGTTCCATGCGCCCGGTCGGCGGAGCTGTTCCCGGATTGCTCGTCAGTGGCAGCAGCAGCAACAACCCCGGCGCGCGCAACCGCCAGGTCCACGGCAGGGTCAACGCCACCAC
>JBFXEK010000164.1:0-4847 GCA_050180155.1 Thiomonas sp.
GTGGCCACCGGCGGCATTTCGCCGCGCTGCACTTCTTTGACCTCGGTTTCGAGCAAACCGTCGTAAATCATGCCAGTGTCGCCCTGCGCGCACGACACCGTCACCAGCATGCCATCCTTGAGCACCCGGTGGCGTTGCCGCTGCCGACCACGGCGGGAATGCCGAGCTCACGCGCGATGATCGCCGCATGACAAGTGCGGCCGCCACGATTGGTGACGATGGCCGAGGCTTTTTTCATGATCGGCTCCCAGTTGGGATCGGTCATGTCGGTGACCAGCACGTCACCAGGCTGCACCCGATCCATTTCGGCGATCGAGTTCACGACACGCACCGGGCCGGCGCCGATTTTTTGTCCGATCGCGCGCCCGGTCACCAGCACCGTGCCCTTGCCCTTGAGGGTGTAGCGTTGCTCGGTCCTGCCGTGGCCGTGCGACTTCACCGTCTCCGGCCTGGCCTGGAGGATGTAGAGATGGCCGTCGATGCCGTCCTTGCCCCACTCGATGTCCATCGGCCTGCCGTAGTGCGTCTCGATGGTCAGGGCAAAACGCGCCAGTTCCTGCACCTCGTCGTCGCTCAGACAATAGCGGTTACGCAACTCCGACGGCGTGTCCACGGTTTGCACCAACTGCGCCGAACCTGGGGGCGCGAATTCCATGCGTACGAGTTTGGAGCCGAGGTTGCGCCGGATCACGGCCTGTTTGCCTGCACGCAACGTCGGCTTGAACACGTAAAACTCGTCGGGGTTGACCGCGCCTTGCACCACCGTCTCCCCCAAGCCGTAAGACGCAGTGATGAACACCACATCGGGAAAGCCCGATTCGGTGTCGAGCGTGAACATCACCCCGGACACCGCTTTGTCGCTGCGCACCATGCGCTGTACCCCGGCGGACAAGGCGACGTCGCTGTGCAAAAAACCCTTGTGCACGCGGTAGGAAATGGCGCGATCGTTGTACAGCGAGGCGAACACGTGCTTGATTTTGTCGAGCACGCCGTCGATGCCGCTGACGTTGAGATAGCTCTCCTGCTGCCCGGCGAATGAGGCATCGGGCAGATCCTCCGCGGTAGCCGACGAGCGCACGGCGAACGACGTCTCAGGGCTGCCAGCAGTCAGCTCGGCATACGCGTCGCGAATCGCCTGCTCCAGATCGGCGGGAAACGGCGTGTCGAGCACCCATTGGCGAATCTGCGCGCCGGTGCGCTCCAGCGCGCGCACGTCGTCCGTGTCGAGCGCGTCGAGCGCGGCGTGGATGCGCTGATCCAGCCCGCCTGCACGCAGGAACTGGCGAAACGCATACGCCGTGGTGGCGAAGCCGCCGGGTACGCGCACCCCGCTGTCGGCGAGCTGGCTGATCATCTCTCCGAGCGAGGCATTTTTGCCACCAACTTGATCGATATCGCTCATTCTGACGTCTTGTAGACGCAATATGAGCTCATTGCCGTTATGGGCCGTGTTTTGTTGGGTCATGATGCCAATCCTTCATAGAATGAAAAACATGGGCCGACGCCGTTTGTGGCAAAAAAGACATGTTTCGTTCGCGTGATCTCGTCGATTTGCCCGGGCGCGCAGACAATGCAGTCCATTCTAGGTATTCAACCCTGACAGATGGCCAACCGCTCGGTTTTTTTCGTTTCCGATGGCACCGGCATCGCCGCCGAGACTTTTGGCAACTCCGTACTCGCCCAGTTCGACGTGCAACCGCACCGCGTGCGCCTGCCCTTCGTCGACACGGTGGGAAAAGCGGTGCAGGCGGTCGAGCGGATCAACGAAGCCGCGCGGGTCGAAGGCAAGCCGCCGATCGTGTTCGTCACCCTGGTTCATCCCGACGTATTGCAAATCATCCAGGGAGCCAACGCGCTGGTGCTCGATTTGTTCAATAGCTTCGTGCAACCGCTGGAAGTGGCCTTCGGTGCCAAATCCAACCACCGCATCGGCCGTTTTTCCGACGCGGCGTACAGCCCGCAATACCACAACCGCATCGACGCGATCAATTTTTCGCTGATGCACGACGACGGCCAATCGACACGCAACCTCGCCGAGGCCGAGGTCATCCTGGTCGGTGTATCGCGTTGCGGCAAGACACCGACTTCGCTCTACCTGGCGATGCAGCACGGCGTGCGCGCGGCAAACTACCCGTTGATTCCCGACGACTTCGAGCGCATGCGTCTGCCCGACGCGCTCACCAGCCTGCGGCACAAACTGTTCGGCCTGTCGATCAGCCCCGAACGCCTGAGCGAGATCCGCACCGAGCGGCGCCCCGGCAGCCGCTACGCCGCGCTGGACAACTGCCGCTACGAAGTCGGTGAAGCAGAAAAACTCATGCGCCGCGAAGGCATCCGCTGGCTGTCGTCGACGCACAAATCGATCGAGGAGATCGCCACCACCATCCTGCAACAAATCCGTCCCGACCGGCTGGAGTACTGAAAAGGGCACCCACCATGCGCGACCACGACAAAAACGCCTATTTGCTCGGTTTCGCCTCGACACAGCAAAAACTCCCCGAGCGCGAGCAGCCGCTGCCGATCGATTTGGCCCGGGTGCAGACCCCGCTGCTGGGGTTGATGGTCGACGCCGGCACCGATCTGTCGGGCTCGTTGGCGGCCGACCGCCGGGTGCGCATTCTGCCGCTGAGCATCCAGTGGCCGGGAAAAACCGTGCTGGACAAAGGCACCGCCGAAGTCCGCACCGTCTCGCGCCAGCTCAGCCACGAGCGCATCCGCACCGCCGAAGTCAGCGCACCCACAGTGCAGGCGTTGAGCTACCGCATGCACCCGAATCTGGCGCTGAACTTCGACCGGCTGCTGCTGCTGGCCACCCACCCGGCGCTGATTCAAGCCAGCCAGAGCGTGCTGCGCATGCTGCACGAGCACGAGGATGAAATCAGCCTCCTGCGGCGCGAGCGCCAGCTCGACCCGCACTACGCCGTCGAGGTGGTCGACACCCGCTCGCTGCTCAGCGGCCCGGCGCTGCTCGTGCGGCTGCTGCTGGGCACACCCGAGTGTCTGCTCGGTGACCTGTCCGCGCTGGCGCGACGGGCCGAGGTGCTGGCGCAGCAGACCGAGGTTTGGCTCGCCCCAGGACATCCGGGCGATCTGGCGTTGACGCTAGGCCGTCTCGGCCAGCCTGAGCTGTCGCCGTGGGTGCAAGGCTGCAGCCCGGGGTTGACGCAAATCATGCACCGCTACCCGGTGCTGCGCTGCAACGCCGGGCGGTTCGAACTGGCCTCGCGCACCAAGAAATGGAGGGCAGCGGCCGCCAGCGTCGTCGACATGGCCGCACAGGCGATCGCCGCGGACCAATTGCAATCGCCAGTGATCCAGATCAGCTACGACGGCAGCCTGCGCGAGCTGCGCGAATGGCCGGAAATGCAGCGCCTCAAACAACTTGCCGCCGAGCACGCGGCCAAGCTGCACGTCACCCACATGAGCCTGGGCGGGCGGGTGTGGGCGTCTGCCGGGTCGCTGTCGCTGGCGCTGCTGCGCAAACCCGGCTGAAGCAGCGCTCAACCGGCAAACCGCGACTGCCGCACGCCTTCGTACAGACAAATCGCCGCCGATGCCGCAACGTTGAGCGATTCGACGCCGTCAGCCTGCGGGATGCGTACCAGTGCCGAGCATTTGGCGATCAGCGCATCCGAAATCCCCTGCCCCTCGTTGCCGAATATCCAGGTGACCGGCTGTTCGAGGTCGAGCTCGTACAACACGGTGTCGGCCTGCAGATGCGTGGCGTAGATCGGCCGCGGCACGATGTTGAGTACCTGTTCCCACGGCGGGTCTTCGAACACCGGAATGACGAAATGCGCCCCCATCGCCGCGCGCAGCACTTTGGGCGACCACAGCCCGGCACAGCCGCGCAGCAAGTACACCGCACCGCAACCCGCGGCAGCCGCGGTACGCAGCATGGTGCCGACGTTGCCCGCGTCCTGCACTCTGTCGAGAATCAGCGCCGATCCCGGCTGCGGTTTGGCCGGTTTCGGACGGGCGATGAGCATGCCCACCGGCGGGCCGTTTTCGACCGTCGAAATCCAGTTGAACAAGGCCTGGTGCAACACCACCGTCTGCGCCGTGCCGACGCGCTCGACCAGCGCGGCGATTTCCGGGTCGAGCAGCCCCGTATCGGTGGTAATCAGCGGCTCGGCGGCGTGGCCGGCGGCCAGCGCCGCCTCGATGAGGTGGATGCCTTCGAGCCAGACCTGACCGAGTTTGCGCACCGCCCCCGGCTCGGTGGACAGGTGACGCAGGGTTTTGATCAACGGGTTCTCGGCCGAGGTGATGCGCTTCACGGCAACGCCATCCTTCAACGTGGGGCCGCGAGCAGGCGGCGGATCGGGGCGAAACTGCGGCGATGTGCCGCACAAGGCCCCAGTGTAAGCAAAGCCGCACGGTGCGCCGCGGTGCCGTAGCCGCTGTGGCGCTCGAAGCCGTACCCGGGGTATTGCAGCGCCAGATCGGCCATCAACCGATCGCGCCAGACCTTGGCCAGGATCGACGCCGCGCTGATCTGCGGATGCAGCGCATCGCCGCCGACGACTGCCTGGCACGGCATCGGCACCTGCGGGCGCTGGTTGCCGTCGACCAGTAACAGATCGACCGGACAGCGCAGGGCGGCCACCGCGCGCTGCATCGCCAGCAGCGTCGCCTGCAGGATGTTGAGCCGGTCGATTTCCTCCACACTGCTTTGCGCCACACCCCAGCCCAGGCTGGACGCACGGATTTGCGCGGCGAGTTGCTCGCGGCGGCGCGCGCTGAGCTGTTTGGAATCGGCCAGGCCGGCGATCGGCCGCGCCGGGTCGAGCACGACGGCTGCGGCCACCACCGGCCCGGCCCAGGGGCCGCGTCCGGCCTCGTCG
>JBFXEK010000165.1:0-4839 GCA_050180155.1 Thiomonas sp.
CCGGGCATCGAGCTGATGTTCGACACGGTCAAAGGACTCAAGGCAGCGAACGAACAAGGCAAAATCCTGCAGTCGATGAAGGCCGGGCCGGAAACCCTGGCGCTGCGCCGGCAACTCGAAGCCATGCCCGATGGCGGGGTGTTCGCCATCAGCGTGCCACCCGCACCGTACCGCTGCCCGCCCGGGCCTTACGAGCGCGCCTCACTGGTGGCGGCTTACTTCAAGCAGCACAAGCCCAAGTCGAAAGTGCTGATTTTCGACGCCAACGACAAAGTGCAGTCGAAAGAGCCGCTGTTCAAAAAAGCCTGGGCCGAACAGTATCAGGGCATGGTCGAATACATCCCGGATCACAAGGTCGTCGGCGTCAACACCGCACGCATGGAGCTGGAATTCGAGGTCAACGACCCGGTCAAGGCCGATGTCATCAACGTCATCCCGATGCAGCGCGCCGGGGTGATTGCGCAGCGCACCGGCCTGGCGAACATGAACGCCCGCTGGTGCGCGGTCGACTACCTGACGTTCGAATCGGCGGTGCATCAAGGCATCCACGTGCTGGGCGATTCGATCCAGATCTCGCCGCTGATGCCCAAGTCCGGCCACATGGCCAATCAGCACGCCAAAGTCGCCGCAGCGGCGATCGTTTCCATGCTGTACGACCAGCCGGTCAACCCGCACCCGGTGGTGATGAACACCTGCTACAGCATGGTGAACTTCAAGCAGGCCATCCACGTCGCCACGGTGCACCAGTACGACGAGACGCAAAAAACCTTCCTCACCGTCCCCGGGTCGGGCGGCATTTCCGCAGGCATCACCGAAACCGAAGGCGTTTACGCCGACGCCTGGGCGCACAACATCTGGCGCGACAGCCTGTCGTGATGCGCCGGCGCCGGCATACCGCGGCGATGCGTCAGTCATTGCCCGGATTGTGCGGCGCGTGGTTCGCAGGCATCATGCAGTGGCTAGCTCGGCCGCCCCGGGCCGGCAGTCGTTCGTCTCCGTCCATGCGCCGGCAGAGCGCAGGACGGCCACCATCCCAGGAGGAGAATCGATGCAATCCACGTCAAACCGTCGCCGCGCACTGGCTGCCGGAGCCGTTGGCGCCGCCGCGCTCATGGCCAGCGCCACCGCGCGCGCGCAGGGCCGGGCCGACAAGGAAGGGCCGGTCAAGGTCGTCTATCACGTCACGCAGGGAGATGCCCAAGGCTCGCGCTGCCTGGGCAATGTGCGCAACCATCTCGCCGCCGACCCGACGGCCAAAATCGTCGTCGTCGGCAACGGCGCGGGCATCGACTTCATGCTCAACGGCGCCGTCGACGGCAAAGGCGCGGAATTCGCCGGCCTGATCGGCGATCTGGCGAGCAAAGGCGTGTCGTTCCGCGTGTGCAACAACACGCTGACCTCGCGCAAAATCTCCAAAGACCGCGTACTGCTCGATGCCACCATCGTGCCGTCCGGCGTGGCGGAAGTCGCCAATCTGCAATACCGTGAGGGCTACGCCTACATCAGCCCCTGACCCTATGCGGCGTAGGCTGCGGCTGCGCGGATAATGCGCAGGTGAACCAAGCATCCCCTGCCGCATCGGCTGCCTCCCCTGCCCCGCGCCCGCTGTGGCGCGACCTGCTTGCCTGCGCGCAGCTCGTCTGCGCCGTGCAGGACGGTGTGTCACTTTCTGCGGCTTTGCCGCAGGCAGCCGCCCGCGGCCGTTGGGACGCGGCGCAGCGCGGGGCGGCGCAGGCGCTGAGTTTTGCCGTGCTGCGCCGTTTGGGCACCGCGCGCGCCCTGTTGGCGCAATTGCATCCCAAAGCCGTCCACCCGCCTTTGCTGCGCGATCTGTTGCACACCGCGTTGGTGTTGCTGCAAGCCGACGCCGAGGTGCACTACGCGGCGTACACCGTGGTCGACCAAACGGTACAGGCGTGCAAACGCACCCCGGCGCTGCGCCACACCGCCGGTTTCGTCAACGCGCTGCTGCGCCGCCATCTGGCTCGTCCGCCAGAATGTCGACTCCCCGCCGCAGCTTCGCTACAAGCACGTTGGAACCATCCCGACTGGTGGGTACAAATCCTGCAGCGCGCCTACCCGCAACAGTGGCAGAGCATTCTCGACGTCGCCCAGCGCCGGCCGACCATGACCTTGCGCGTGAACCCGCATCGCGCATCGCGCACCGCCTACGCGCAGGCGCTGGCAGCCACTGGGCTGCACGCCACCGCGCCCGCCGACCCTGCGCTCGACCAGACGTTGCTGCTCGATCGGGCGGTCGTCGTCGAGCGTCTGCCCGGCTTTGCCCAGGGCTGGGTCAGCGTGCAGGACGCGGCGGCGCAATACGCCGCGTCGCTGCTCGACGTCCACGCCGGGCAGCGCGTGCTCGACGCCTGCGCCGCCCCCGGAGGCAAAGCCGCACACCTGCTCGAACGCTGCGACTGCGACCTGCTGGCCCTGGACAAGGACGCCGCGCGGCTGCAAAAGGTGCAACAGACCCTGCAGCGGCTGGGCCTGCACGCACGCACCCTGGTCGCCGACGCCGCGCATCCCTCCACCTGGTGGGACGGCACGCCGTTCGACCGCATTTTGCTCGACGCTCCGTGCAGCGCGTCGGGTATCGTGCGGCGGCATCCGGATATTCGCTGGTTGCGCCGTGCCAGCGACATCGCCGCACTGGCAGCGACGCAGGCCGCGCTGCTCGACGCGCTGTGGCCCCTGCTGCGCCGCGGCGGCAAACTGCTGTACGTCACCTGTTCCGTGTTCCCGCAGGAGGGCTGCGAACAGGCCGAGGCGTTCTTGCGCCGCCACGCCGATGCGATAGCATCGCCCGCACCCGGCCAGTTGTTGCCGCAGCAACCACTCGCCGGCGAAAGCTCTGCCGTCGCCGCGGCGCCCATGGCGCAGGACGGTTTTTTCTACGCCCTGTTCACCAAATCGTCGTGACCCCCGCCCACCTGCCCCCCGACCTGCAGCGCCGCAGACTGCTGCGCGCCGGCCTGGTGCTGGCCGCTGGGGCAGGGCTGTGGCGCTTTGCGGGCGCAGTCACCGTGGACACCGAGCCGCTGATGCTGACCATGAGTCCGGACGGGCTGTTCGTCACCACGGCTGCGGTGTTCGCCCTGCCACGTAGCCTGGAGGAGGTCTTGCAACGGGGCATCGCGCTGTACTTCGAAACCGTGGCCACCGTGGTACGGCCACGCTGGTACTGGTTCAACGAAGACGTGGCGCAGGCCAAACGCGAAGTGCGCCTGGCGTATCAACCGTTGCTGCAGCGCTACCGCGTGTCCGTCGGCGGGCTGCAGCAAAACTACGAAAGCCTGGACGAAGCGCTGGGCGTGGTGCAACGCACGCGCAATCTGCGGGTGGCCGAGGCCTCGCAACTCGTTCCCGGGCGCACCTACGAACTCGACGCCCGCTTCCGTCTGGATTTGTCGCAATTGCCGCGTCCGTTCCAGCTCAATGTCTCGTCGCAGTCGGACTGGAAAATCGAGGCCACGTTCACGCCGCAGACGTTCGTCTGGACGCCCTGACCATGCAGCAGACCAATTCCTGGGACAGCCGCACTTCGCGCTGGGCGGTGCGCATGGCGCTGGCGCTGGGACTGCCGCTGGCGGTGTTCCTGCTGTTTCTGCTGGCCGTCTCGACCAAAAATACCGAGCAGCTTAGCCCGGTGTTTGCCTGGCTGTATTGGATCAACTTCGTCGTCGCCGGGGTGCTGCTGCTGATGGTACTGGCGCTGGGATTGCGGCTGGGCTGGAGGCTGCACAAGCGCCGCTTCGGCAGCCGGCTGTTGTTCAAGCTGGCGGCGATTTTCGCGCTGGTCGGCGTGTTGCCTGGGGTGGTGATCTACACCGTGTCGTACCAGTTCGTCGCGCGCAGCATCGAAACCTGGTTCGACGTCAAGGTCGAAGGGGCGCTTAGCGCCGGGCTGAACCTGGGCCGCACCACGCTGAATGTGTTGCAGGCCGATCTGCAGGCCAAGGCGCGCAATCTGTCGGTGCAGATCGCCGAAGACCCGACACTGCTGTCGCCGCTGGCGATGGAGCAGTTGCGCCAGCAGCTCGGTCTGCAGCAAATCACCGTGTTCGACGGCAACGGCACCGTGCTGGTCACCGCCGGCGGCGATCCATTTTCGCTGATCCCCGACATCCCCGGGCCGAACGGCATGCGGCAATTGCGCACCATGGGCTCGATCGCCGACATCGAAGGCGGCGACGACGGCTCGGGGCAAACGCCGCAGTCGCTCAAGCTGCGCGTGGTGGTCGGCGTGCCTTCGCGCCATTTCATCCTGCCTGGACACAGCCGGTATCTGCAGCTCATCCAGAACGTGCCGCAGGCCATTTCCAACAGTGCACTCGAAGTGCAGCGCGCCTACGGTGAATATCAGGAACGCGCGCTGGGCCGCGAAGGGCTCAAGCGCATGTATATCTCCACGCTGACGCTGACGCTGTTTCTCGCCGTGTTTCTCGCCGTGCTGTTGGCCGTGGTGCTGGGCAATCAACTCGCCAAGCCGCTGCTGCTGCTGGCCGACGGCATGAAGGCCGTGGCCGAAGGCGATCTGCGGCAAAAACCCGCGTTGGAGCGTAACGACGAACTGGGCGTGCTGGTGCGCTCGTTCAACGCCATGACCAACCAGCTCGCCGAAGCCCGGGCGCAGGCGCAGTTCAACCACGATGCGCTCGAGGCCTCGCGCGCCTATCTGCAAAGTGTGCTCGACAACCTCAGCGCTGGCGTCATGGTGCTGGGCAGCGACCAGCGCCTGGCGCTGGCCAACCCCAGCGCCACGCGACTGCTGCGCGCGCCGCTGCAAGGTCTCATCGGCCAGCCGCTGCAGCAATTGCCCAGCCTGGAGGCGTT
>JBFXEK010000166.1:0-4826 GCA_050180155.1 Thiomonas sp.
TGCCGGTGCTCACCGAAAACGACACCGTCGTCACCGATGAAATCAAGTTCGGCGACAACGACACTCTGGGCGCGCTGGTGACCAATCTGGTCGAGGGTGATGTGCTCATCATCCTCACCGACCAGGCTGGGCTGTACAGCGCCGATCCGCGCAAGAACGCCGATGCCCGGCTGATCGCCCAGGCGCAGGCCGAAGACCCGGCGCTTTTGGCCATGGCCGGCGGCGCCGGCAGCGGCATCGGCACCGGCGGCATGGCGACCAAAGTCACCGCGGCGCGGCGGGCGGCGCGTAGCGGAGCGCACACCGTCATCGCCAGCGGCCGCGAACCCGATGTGTTGCTGCGGCTGGCGCGGGGCGAGTGCGTCGGCACCCAGTTGCTCGCCGGGCATGCCAAACTCGCCGCGCGCAAACAGTGGATGGCCGATCACCTGCAGTTGCGCGGCTGGGTGAAGGTGGACGACGGCGCCGCGCGGCGGCTGCGTGGCCAAGGCGCGAGCCTGCTGCCCGTCGGTGTGGTCGAGGTGCACGGTGATTTCGAGCGGGGCGACGTCATCGCCGTGCGCGACGCCAATGGGCAGGAGGTGGCGCGCGGGTTGAGCAACTACGCCGCGTCGCAGGCGCGGCGCATCATGCGCCACGCATCGAGCGACATCGAGGCCATTTTGGGCTTCTGCGAGGAACCGGAACTGATCCACCGCGACAATATGGTGCTGGCCTGACGCCGGCGCGCGTCGCGGCTGGCTGCGGCTCAGTAGGGAATCGCGCGCAGGCCCTGGCGAATGCGCTGCGCCATGTCGGCAGCCGTGCCGTTGGTCGCGCCGTCCTTGCAAAAATCGTCGTCGTATAGCGTGGAATGCACCTGCGTCGCGCCGGCCTGCGCAATGCGCTGCCAGCTGCTGTCGCTGACCCGCGCCCAGCGTTGCTCGGCGTCGTTCCAGATGGCGTACAGCGTCCACTGCCGGCGGGCACAATCGATGCCCTCGTAGCTGACGTTGCGCGGTCCCCCCGGAGTCTGCGCGACCAGGGTGTAGCGCACGATCTGCCCGGGATGCAGCGAGATCGACGCCCGGTCGACAAAAAACTGCAGCGCGCCGCCGGCGGTGATGTGCACGTGGAGCAAATCCTGCGGCGCGCCAGGCAGAACGACGGGTGAATGCGTCTGCGTCGACGGGCTGGCGGCGAACGAGTCGAGATCGCCTGCCGTCTCGGCATGCGCCGGCGGAACGGCGGCCAGTGCGAGCAGCGCGGCGGCCAGCGTGGCCAAGAGTCTCGGTTGCGGCCGCATCATGCCGGGTCTGCCGCAGCGAGCGTGGGGGCAGGCGCGTCGTCGCTCTGCGGTGCCGACGTCTGATGCTCGTGACGGTGGCGCAGATTGCCGCGCAAAAACCGCGTGCGCGGCTCCGGGCGCGGCAGGAAATGCGACAGTTCGGTCAGCGCGAGCTGGTAGACCTCGCGTTTGAATTCGATCACGCTGTCCAGCGGTACCCAGTATTCATTCCAGCGCCAGGCATCGAATTCCGGGTGGGTGGTGGCGCGCAGGCAGACGTCGCAGTCGCGGCCGGTCAGGCGCAGCAAATACCAAATCTGCTTTTGGCCCTTGTAGATGCCGCGGCTGTCGCGCCGCACATAATGCGCGGGCACGTCATAGCGCAGCCAGTGTCGCGTGCGTGCAATGATGCGCACGTGGCAAGGCTCCAGGCCGATTTCCTCGTGCAATTCGCGGTACATCGCCTGCTCCGGTGTTTCGCCGGGATTGATCCCGCCTTGCGGAAACTGCCAGGAATGCGCGCGCACACGTTTGCCCCAGAACACCTGATTTTTGGCGTTGAGCAAAATGATGCCCACGTTGGGACGGTAGCCTTCACGATCCAACATCGCCTGGTCCTCGATCTTTTAGAATTCTGCAGCCGATTATAGGCAGCGCCGCCCTATGCCGCAGGGTGGCGCACTCCATTCCAACACCGGCGCCACTGCGCCCGCCATTGCGGCGGCAGCCGTGCCGGCTTTTTGTCGGCGACGGGCCGCATTGCATGAAAATTTCCAAATTTTTTATTTCCACCCAGAAAGACGACCCGGCCGATGCCGAGGTGCGCAGCCAGGCGCTGATGTTGCGCGCCGGCATGATCAAAAAACTCGCCGCCGGGCTGTACACCTACATGCCGCTGGGGCTGCGCTCGATCCGCAAGGTCGAGGCCATCGTGCGCGAGGAAATGAACCGCGCCGGCGCGATCGAACTGCTGATGCCGCTGATCCAGCCGGCCGAGCTGTGGCAGGAAACCGGACGCTGGGACAAGTTCGGCCCCGAGCTGCTGCGCATCAAGGATCGGCACGAGCGCGACTTCGTCGTGCAGCCCACGTCCGAGGAAGTCATCACCGACATCGCGCGCAGCGAAATCAACAGCTGGCGGCAGCTGCCGGTCAACTTCTACCACATCCAGACCAAATTCCGCGACGAGCGGCGGCCGCGCTTTGGCGTGATGCGCGCGCGCGAGTTCACGATGAAGGATGCTTACTCCTTCGACCGCGACTTCGACGGCGCGCAGCGCAGCTACCAGGCGATGTTCGCGGCCTACCAGCGCATTTTCCAGCGCTTCGGCTTCGCCTTTCGCGCCGTCGCGGCGGACTCGGGGGCGATCGGCGGCTCGCTCAGCCACGAATTCCACGTCATCGCCGACACCGGCGAGGATCAAATCGTCTACTGCCCGCAGTCGGACTACGCCGCCAACATCGAAAAGGCCGAGGCGCTGCCGCTGATCGCGCAGCGCGCCGCGCCGGCCGAGCCGCTGCAAAAAACGCCCACTCCCGGGGCGGCCAAGTGCGAGGACGTGGCGCGGCTGCTCGGCCTGCCGCTGCAGCGCACGGTCAAGTCGGTGGTGCTGGCCGTCGATGGTGCGGAGGGCACGCCGCCGCAGATCGTGCTGCTGCTGGTGCGCGGCGACCACGAGGTCAACGAAGTCAAGGTCGGCAAGCTTCCCGGGCTGGCCGAATCGCGCATGGCCAGCGAGGCCGAAATCGTCGCCGCCTTCGGCACCCCGCCGGGTTATCTGGGGCCGATCGGCACCCGCCAGCCGATGCGGGTGATCGCCGACCGCACGGTGGCGAACATGAGCGATTTCGTCGTCGGCGCCAACGCGGTGGACTACCACTACACCGGGGTCAACTGGGGCCGCGACCTGCCGGAGCCCGAAGTGGCCGACATCCGCAACGTGCAGCCCGGCGACCCCAGCCCCGACGGCAAAGGGGAACTGGCGATCTGCCGCGGCATCGAAGTCGGCCATGTGTTCTACCTCGGCACCAGATACTCCGCGGCGATGGGCGCGACTTTCCTCGACGACAAGGGCCAGACGCAGACCATGGAAATGGGCTGCTACGGCATCGGCATCACCCGCATCCTCGGCGCCTGCATCGAGCAGAACCATGATGCCAAAGGCATGATCTGGCCGGATGCCATCGCCCCGTTCACCGTGGTGATCTGCCCGATCGGCTACGACCGCAGCGACGCCGTGCGCGAGCAGGCCGACGCGCTCTACCAACAATTGCTGCAGGCCGGGGTGGACGTGGCGCTGGACGACCGCGGCGAGCGCCCCGGGGTGATGCTGGGCGACTGGGAGCTCATTGGCGTGCCGCACCGCGTGGTCGTGTCCGAGCGCGGGCTGAAGGCAGGCACGGTCGAATACCAGCACCGCCGCGACACCGCGCCCACGGTCATGCCGCTGGCCGGGGCGGCCGCGCAGGTCCAGGCGCGGCTGCGCTGCTGAAGGCGGTCGGCGCAGGAGGCGAGGGGATGCACAGCCTGTCGCGCCGCCGCTGGTTGCTGCAGGCCGGAGGTGCCGGCGCCGCCGCCGTGCTCGGCTGCGCGCTGCCCGCGACACCGGCGTGGGCCGGAGCGCAACAGGAAGAACGGCTCAGCGACGCGGTGCGCACCGCGCTGGCGGCGCAAATCGCGCAGGCCCCTCCGCCCAAACCGCACTTTCGCAGCGCGCAGCACTTCGGCCAATACTGGTTCTGGCTGGCCAACCAGGCGGTGCGGCTGCAAACGCGCATGCCGGTGTTTTCGGTGCGCCGAGATTTTTTGCAGACCTTGTGGTACGAGGCACACCGTGCCGGGCTGGAGACGGCGCTGGTGCTCGGGCTGATCCAGGTGGAAAGCGGTTTTCAGAAATACGCCATCTCGCCCGCCGGGGCGATGGGGTATATGCAGGTCATGCCGTTCTGGACGCAGCAGATCGGCGACGGCAACCCGCTGAGTCTTTTCCACATGCAGGTCAACCTGCGCTACGGCTGCGTGATCCTGCGGCACTACCTGAACATCGAAAACGGCGATTTGTTTTATGCGCTGGGGCGCTACAACGGCTCGCGCGGCCGCTCTGCCTATCCCGACGCGGTGCTCGCCGCGCGGCGCAACTGGCTGGTTGCCGGCGGGTCGGGCTGAAGCAGCGCCGGCGCCGCGCGGCGGGGTGGCATGGCTGACTGGATGGCCGCCGCTGCGCGGCGGGGTCAGCCGCGCGGCATCAGCCCGCCCATGCGCTGCATCATCTTGAACATCTTGCCGCCCTTCATTTTTTTCATCATGTCGCGCATCTGCTCGTACTGCTTGAGCAGGCGGTTGACGTCCTGCACCTGCACCCCGGCGCCGGCGGCGATGCGGCGTTTGCGCGTGGCCTTGATCAGGTCGGGCTTGCGCCGCTCCTGCGGCGTCATGCTGTGGATGATGCCCTGCATGCGCCGCATGTCGCGCTCGGCGCGCGCCATGTCGGCCTGACCGGCCTTGGCCTGCATTTCCGCCGGCAGCTTGTCGAGCATGCCTTGCAGCCCGCCCATTTTGT
>JBFXEK010000167.1:0-4814 GCA_050180155.1 Thiomonas sp.
GGTGTCGGTGAAGGGGTGCAGATGGTGCGCGGCGTCTTTGGCGCGCAACGCCGCGGTGTCGAACGTCGGCAGGTCGTTGGCTTGCATGCGAGTCTCCAGGGCGATCCAGGACGAATCCGGGGGGGGCGTGGCAGCGGGTGGCGCTCAGACATGCAGCAGCAAGTGCTCGCGCTCCCACGGGCTGATGACTTTCATGAATTCGGCGTACTCGCTCATCTTCACCGCCTTGTAAATGCCGCAGAAGCGCTTGCCCAGAATGGCTTCAAGCTCGGGCACTTCGTCGAGCAGCCGCACCGATTCCGACAGGCTTTGCGGCAGCGGCGTGGCGTGCGGCGTGGCGTAGGCGTTACCGGTCATTTCCGGCAGCGGAGCGATGGCGTTGACCATGCCCAGATAGCCGCAGGCCAGGCTGGCCGCCAGCGCCACATAGGGGTTGGCGTCGGCGCCGATGACGCGGTTTTCCATGCGGCGGTTTTCCGGCCCGGAGTTGGGCACGCGGATGCCGACGGTGCGGTTGTCGCTGCCCCATTCGACATTGGTCGGCGCCGCGGTGTTGGCCACCAGCCGGCGGTACGAATTGACGTAGGGCGCGAATAGCGCCATGACGTGCGGGATGTATTTCTGCAGCCCGCCGATGTAGTGCAAAAACAAGTCGGACGGACCGCCGTCGGCGTTGCTGAACACATTGCGCCCGGTCTTGGTGTCGACCACGCTCTGGTGCACATGCATCGCGCTGCCGGGCTCGCCGGCCATCGGCTTGGCCATGAAGGTGGCGAACATGTTGTGCCGCATCGCCGCTTCGCGGATGGTGCGCTTGAAAAAAAACACCTTGTCGGCCAGATCGAGCGGGTCGCCGTGCAGGAAGTTGATTTCCATCTGCCCGGCGCCGACCTCGTGGATCAGGGTGTCGACGTCCAGGTCCATCGCGTCGCAGTAGTCGTAGATGTCCTCGAACAGCGGATCGAACTCGTTGACCGCGTCGATGCTGTAATGCTGCCGCGAGGTTTCGGCGCGGCCCGAGCGGCCGATCGGCGGGCGCAGCGGCTGGTCGGGGTCGGTGTTTTTGTCCACCAAGTAAAACTCCAGCTCCGGGGCGACCACCGGCGCCCAGCCGCGTGCGGCGTACAGCTTGAGCACGTTTTTCAGCACGGTGCGCGGCGCGTAATCGACCGGCGCACCGTCTTTGAAATAGCAATCGTGAATCACCTGCGCCGTCGGATCGGTGGCCCAGGGCACGACGCGCGCGGTGCTCGGGTCGGGAACTAGATTCATGTCGCGGTCGGTGTCGGCGATGAGCGTTTCCAGCCGCTCGTCTTCCGGCCAGTTGCCGGTGACGGTCAAGCCGATGATGCTCTCGGGCAGCCGCATGCCGCGGTCTTCGGTGAACTTGCTGCGCGGCAGGATCTTGCCGCGCGCCACGCCGGTGAGGTCGGGCACGAGGCATTCGATTTCGGTGATGCGCTGCGCGTTGAGCCATCCCTCCAGATCGTTGAAGGTCCACTGCTTGCGGTTGTCACTGCTGCTCATGATGGGTTCCAATTTGCGTTTCGGGAAACATCATCGGGTCGCGCGGACTTTGAACGCCAAGGGCCCGCGCGGGTTTGCTCAGGCCGCGCGCGCCAGTCTGCGCTGGGCAAACTGGCGACACGCCTGGCCGAAAGCGGCGTACAGCGCGCGCGACACCGGGTTTTGCGCCGCCTGCCATTCCGGATGCC
This sequence comes from Thiomonas sp., assembly GCA_050180155.1. GTDB lineage: Bacteria > Pseudomonadota > Gammaproteobacteria > Burkholderiales > Burkholderiaceae_C > Thiomonas. The sequence goes on from JBFXEK010000167.1 coordinate 1,716, forward strand.
ACTGCACCGCGAGCAAAAAACCCGGCGCGTTGCGGTGGGTATACGCCTCGATCAAGCCGTCGGGCGCGTGCGCCTGCGCCAGAAGATCGGGGGCCAACGTCTGAATGCCCTGCCCGTGCAGGCTGTTGACCTGCCACGAGCCTGCGCCGACGATGGCCTCCAGCATCCCTCCAGGCACCGCGCGCACCGGGTGTGCCGGGCCGTATTGCCCGGCGATGTCCAGCGCCTCGTCTTCGCGATGATCGATGAAGCCGGCGGTGTTGTGCACCTCCTGCAGCAGCGTGCCGCCCAGGGCGACGTTGATTTCCTGAAACCCACGGCAGATGCCCAACAGCGGCAGACCGCGGGCAATCGCCCGGCGGATCAGCGGCAAGGTGGTGGCGTCCCGCGCCGGGTCGGCCGGTGAGTCGGAGTTGGCCAGCTCCTGGCCGTAATGGTGCGGCTCGATGTTCGACGGCGAGCCGGTGAGCACCAGGCCGTCGATGTGGTCGAGCACGACATCCAGCGGCGTCTGCCCGCCCAGCGACGGCAGCAACCAGGGCCACACTCCCGCCAGCGGCAACAACGGGTCGACGTATTTTTGCGCCACGGCGTAGGTGGGGTGACCAGCGATGGTTTTCAGATCGGTCGACACCGCCACGCAGGGCAGGGATTCAGCAATCGAGGACATGACAAATCAATAACAGGCCATCAACTCGGCAAGCGAACGACTGTTTCATTTTGGTGCAGCGCAAAGCCGGCCATCCACGACGGACGAACGCGGCAGCACGTCCATTTTGGTGCGGCGCAAAATATAAACGCACCATCGTCGCGCAACAAAATCTTCTGGGTTTTCCATGAGTTAGCCTCATCGGATGAACCCAATTTAACTGCCGATTGGCCCCGTCGAAAGTGCCACTCCCTGCTTCTTCGATGGGGCCAGTTGCCGGTTGCGCAAACAACGCTTGCAACTCGACCGCAGCAGGCGTAGATTGAGGTCGTCATCATTCAGATCGGGGAGGTTCTATCGAAACGCATCGAGCTGAACGACACAGTGCAGTCGGTCATGCTGCGGCATGACGCAGGCTTCGCCCATGAAGCCCGAAATCGGGCGCTGGCCGGTTTGACAGACCGGCAGCGCCCTTCTCGTTTGACCCTGCCCCACGCAGCCGCCACCCCTCGGGCTTGTGGCTGCCGTGCCGCCCGCGCAGACCACCCGCTTCGCCACTGCATTCCATGCGTTCCCTGGCCCTGTCCGAGCTCTTGCTCACCGAGCTGCAGCGCACCGAAAGCGACGCTGCCGTGGCTGCGCCGCTCAACCGCCGGTTATACCTGTCGCTGCGCGGCGCCATCCTGTCCGGGCGGATCACCGCCGGGGTGCAGCTACCGTCCACCCGCGACCTGGCGCGTGACCTGAACCTGTCACGCAATACGGTGATGTCGGCGATCAACCAGCTCACCGCCGAAGGTTATCTCACCGCGCGGCAGGGCAGCGGCACGTTCGTGTCCAAAACGCTGCCCGATCTCGGCCCGCTCACCGTCCCCGCCCGGTCGCGCCGGCAGGCGACGGCCGCAGGCCTGCAAGGCGACACGCCGCGCGAACTGTCGCAGCGCGGCGCGTTGCTCACGGCGCAATCGGGTGCCGCCGATCTGGAGGTGCAGCCGTTCGCCCCGGGCACGATCGAGTTCGCCGAGTTTCCCATCCAGCTTTGGCAAAAACTGCAGGCCAAATACTGGCGCAGCCTCGACCGCGATTTGCTCGACTACGGCCAGCAGGGCGGCTACATGCCGCTGCGCGCAGCCATCGCGCAATATCTGAGCCTGTCCCGCTCGGTGCGCGTCACCCCCGAGCAGGTGCTCATCACCTCGGGAACACAACAATCGCTCGACCTGGCCGCGCGGCTGCTGACCGACCATGGCGATGAAGCCTGGGTGGAAAACCCCTGCTACTGGGGCGCGCGTCGGGCGCTGCAAGCCGCCGGGCTGAAACTTCGGCCCATCGCCGTCGACGCCGAGGGCATCGCACCGTCTGCGGCCGACTGGCAGCAGGGCAAGCCGCGACTGATCTACGTCACACCGTCGCACCAATACCCGCTGGGCCATGTGATGAGCCTGCAGCGCCGCCGCGCTCTGCTGCAGTTCGCCGCGCGCCAGCGCTGTTGGATTTTCGAGGACGATTACGACAGCGAATTCCGTTACGGTGGCCGGCCCTACGCCAGCCTGCAGGGGCTGGACGAGCATGCGCAGGTGCTGTACTCGGGGACGTTTTCCAAAGTGATGTACCCCGGAATCCGCCTGGGCTACTTGGTCGTACCCACCGACTTGCTGCCTGCGTTCAACACCGGGCTGTACGACCTGTTCCGCCCCGGGCAACTCATGCTGCAGGCGGCGCTGACCGATTTCATCACCGAAGGCCATTTCAACACCCTGATCCGCCGGCTGCGCGTGGCCTACCAGGCCCGGCGCGACGAACTGGCGCGCCGCGTGCAACGCTGCTTGGGCGACCGCGTGCAGATTTCTGGCCAGGAATCCGGCCTGCACCTGTGCTTGCTGTTTCGCCCCGAGGATGCGGTGGACGACGAAGCCATCGCCCGCGCCGCCGACGCGCAGGGCATGACGGTGCGGCCGCTGTCACGCTACTTCCTGTCAGCGCCCAAGCAGCGCGGCCTCATCCTCGGTTACGCCTACGTCCCCACGGAACGCGTGCCGCCGTGGGCACAAAAGCTGTGCCAGCTCATCCGTGACCACTTGCCCGATTGACTCCCTGGCGCGGCACGGTCAAAGCAAATCGCGCAACCGGTACCACAGCATGCCCAGCACCAGCGCAGGCGTGCGCAGCAAGTCACCGCCGGGAAAAGGCTTGTGCTGCAACCGGGCGAACAGATCGAAACGTTCGGCCTGGCCGGCGATGGCTTCGGCCGCCAGCCGCCCGGCCATACCGGCCAGCGCCAGACCGTGACCGGAAAACCCCTGCAGGTAGAGCACGTCAGGGGCGATGCGGCCGAAATCGGGAGCACGGTTCATGGTGATATCGACGAACCCACCCCAGGAGTGGGTGATGCGCACATCGGCGAGCTGGGGGTAGACACGCAACATGCTGCGGCAGATCGGAAGAGCACA
>JBFXEK010000168.1:0-4804 GCA_050180155.1 Thiomonas sp.
CATCCCCATGTTGAGCCTCGACACCAGCCTGGGAAGCGTGCACTTTCCTTCCCGCCTGGGCGGCGGCGCCCGCTTCAACGACTTCAATCCCGGTCTCGGCCTCGAATGGCCGGTGACGACCATCGCCACGGCGATGACCGGCGTCTATCGCAACAGCTACGACCATCCCGGCTTCTACGCGGCGATGGCCGTCACACCGTGGGCCTGGCGCCTGGAGCCCGACGGCTGGCGCTGGCTGGTGCGCCCCGGCCTGATGCTCGGCCTGGTGAGCGGCTACAGCCGCGACGAGAACCCCGTCGCGCCGCTGTTTGGCGCGGGGCTGCTGCAAATCCGCGATGCGCACACCGGCATCGGGATCAACCTGATCGGCCTGCCGCGCATGGATGGGCAGGCCGGATTCGTCGGCATCCAGCTCGTCACGCCGCTTGTGCCATGAACGTGCTCACCCTGCTGCACGCTGCCGACAAGCTCGACTCCGGGCAGTGGCTGATGCGCTGCCCAGCACACCAGGGCGCGCTCGCATCCAGCCTGGAAGTCGCGCTCGAAGCGGGCCGGTATCGGCTGACCTGCATGTGTGGCTGCACCCCTCAAGCGATTCTCGCCGCCGCCATCTCGCGCGTTTCGCCGCCGCGTGAATAGACGTATCCGCATTCCTCAGGAGATCAACATGTTGAAGAACCGAAAGACCATCGCCCGCTTGGCGCTCGCCGCCCTGATCCTCGTCGTCGCCGCGCTGGTCCTGTCGCGTCTGGTCGCCGACCACGGCGCGCCGCCCCCGCCGCCGCAACCGCCGCATGTGGGAGCCCCGAAATGAAAGCCATCGGTCGCCACATGTGGCGGCTGCTGTTCCCGCAGCGGCTGCCCACCCTGCGCCGACCGGCGCTGATCATCCAGCCATTCCAAGCACCGAGCATGAAGGAGAGCCACCATGCCCACCACCCTGAACAACCTCATCAAAAAACGCGAGCGCCTGGAGCAGCAGATCGCGCAGGCGCAGCAACGCGAAAAGCGCAAAGCTGAGATCGTCGCTCTGCTCGAAAAGTACGGCCTGCTCGACCTGAGCGACGAACAAATCCTGAGCCGTCTGCAAGGCGCTGCGGGTCCGACGACGCGACCGCAGAGCGGCTCTTCCAACGCTATCACGGGAGAACTGGAATGACCAACATCCCACGCATGACCCGCGCGCAAATCGACGCCCGCGCGCAGGCCAAGGAAGTGCTCGTGCTCGACTTTCTGGCGAGTGGCGAGGTCTGGACGACGCCGCAAATCCTTGCGCCGTTACTGGGCCTGAGCCTGCGCCGCGCGTTCGACCAGGTCCAACGCATGGAGCGCGATGGCCTTCTCGTGACCGAAAAAATCGAACTCGGGCGCGGCGTGACCCTGTGCGGCATCACGGCCCAGGGGCTGGCCTATTCCACGCATCCCCGCGCCGCCGAAACCGCCCGTTTCGAGCCGGGGCGGGTGTCGGAATCCTTCATCCACCACCACATCGACACGCAGCGCGCCCGACTCGCTGCCGAAGCCGCAGGCTGGCAGTGGGAGGCGGGCAAGCTGCTCTACGCGAAAGGCTGGCACAAGGTGCCGGACGCGCTGGCGACCTCACCCACGGGTGAGCGCGTGGCCGTCGAGATCGAGCGCACGATCAAGACGCCGCTGAGGTATTCGCAGATCATCCCCGCCGCGCTGCGCGACGTGAAAGCCGGGCGCTATGACCGCGTGCAGTATCTCAGCCCGCAGGGCCGGGCCGATGCGGTTTTTCGCGCCCTGCATCGCGTGGAGACGGTCAAAGTCGGTGGCGATTCGGTGAGGCTCACTGACCAGCACTGGGCGCGGTTCGCGTTCGCAAACCTCTCCGACTGGCCGACACCGGGAGCGCAGAAATGAAGACACTCCTGCGCTGGCTCGGCCTCGTTTTGTCGCTGATCGTCGCGCGCATTCTGCTCGCTTTACTCATCCTCGCCGGTGTGCTTTTCTTGATCGACACCGGCCTGAACGCCGCCGGTCTGCACCTGCCGACCGTGCGGGAAATCGCGCAACGCGCACGGCCCGCCCTGCACGATTTGCAGCCGCTGCTGGCCCGCGTTCAGCGCGCCGCCGGCGGACCCACGACGCCGGAATCCGCTCCGGCATCGGCTTCGCGCTGATGCAAATCGAGCGCCTTGCCTGCGCGTATTCCGCCTTGCGGCCCGCCCTCGGGCCGTGCAGTGCCACGCAGCGACCGCAGCGCAAAATGCAGCGCCATCCCGCCACGCAGCACGCCGCCATGCCCGGAACTGGGGCGACGTACGCGCGGGCGTGTCTGTGGGCGCGGCGATGGGCGCAAAGGCACAGCCCCTGTCAGGGGGTCGGCAAGGCGGGCCTGCGGCCCGTCCCGGCTGGACGCCGGGCAGACCTTGCCTAGCCGCTAGGGCGGCTCCCCCCTGCCAGTGCCTGCCAAGGCCAAACCGGCGACGGCACCGCCCCTCTGCGAGGGGGTGCGCAGCCTTAGCCCCCGGCGCCTGCGGCGGCCCTTCGGGCTGACCTGTCCGCTACGCGGCCAGTTCCCCGGCGTCTAAGGCTGCGCACCCCCTCGCTTCGCGAGTGGGGCTTCGGGACGGGGGCAGCATGGCCCGCGCCAGATTCGCTGCGCTCATCTGTCACGTTCCATGCAAGCCCCCTCTCACTCCTTCACTCGCCTTCGGCTCGTTCAGTCGTTCGCCCTTGTCCTTCGATTCGCTGGCGCTCATCTCAGGATCGGCTCTCGGTTCGCTGCCGCTCACCTCGCCCGACCTGCGTCACGGCGCTGGCATTCCTCGCCTTCGGCTCGTCATGTCCCGCGTCCGTTCCTTGTGCCGTCGGGGCTCCGCCCCCGCCAGAACCGCTCGCCTGGGGGCTCGCTGCCTCGGGCGGTTCGGGGCTCGACTGCGCTGCCGCTTGTCAAGCCCCTCTCCGTCCACTCGGCTTCAGGCGGCCCCCCCGAAGCAAGCCGGTCTGGACGACCGGCACCAGGCTCTTCCATGCATGTGCGCTCGCTGTGCCTGCACACATTCTGACCGGACCCCGGAGCCACGGCTGAAGCCGGTTCCGGGTCCGGAGTTTCGCCGGACGGTGAATAGAAGCATCACCATTCCTCGGAGCCACCATGCCCATGCCCCAAAACGCACCGGATCGTGCGACGTTCGCCATGCAGAACCATGCGAGCGCCGTGCGGCATTTTCGACAGGAAGCCGCGCGGCTCGAACGCATCGCGGCGATGCATCGCCTCAAGGCGGATGAGCACGTCGCAGCCGCCCGCGCCCGTGTCGATTCCGATGCGTTCGATGCGTGGCTGCGCGCCCTAGGAGAAAAATCATGATCGCTGATCTGCAAGCCGATGCGCTTCTCGCCTTTGCCAAGCTGCTGCTCGCCATCATGCACTTTTCCGCGCTGGGCTTCTTGTCCGCATGGGGCGTTTTCGCAGCGAATGCGCGCAGCCACGGTGATGAAAAGAAGGCGGAATGGTTCACGCTTTTCTCGCTGCCGTCGATCTTTCCTTTGTTGGCAATGCTTGCGCTGCCGTTCATCGCGCGGGATGCTTTTCACCTCTCCGGCTGGACGCCGGGGCTGTGGTATCCGCTCGCCTGGGCGTTCAGCTTTGCGCTCGGCATCGGCATGTCGTTGTACTGGCTGCGCGTGTGGGTTCCGCGCCTGAACAAGCTCACTTCGCGCTTTACCAAGAAGTCGGAACTGGAGCGCAACCGCCGCACCGATGTGCGCGAAATCTCGAAGTTCCTGCCCGCCACCCTAGGCGGTTATGAACCCTCCAAGTATGTGAAAGAGAGCGAGGGGCTGTTCATCGGCCTGGACGAGAAGAAGAAGCCGGTCTACATCGACTACGAAGAATCGCGCATCCAGCAGATGCTGCTGACCGGGCGCACCCGCAGCGGCAAAGGTGTGGCCGCGCAGATCATCATTCCGCAGCAAATTGCAAGGGGCGAGTACGTCGTCGTGCTGGACCCGAAGGTGGACGGCTGGATGCCGCACGCGTTCCGCGATGCGTGCACCAAAGCCAATAAGCCCTATCACTTCCTCGATCTGCGCCAGTCCGCGCCGCCGCAGTGCAACCCGTTCGCGGGCTGCGATGCTGAGGTTTTGGAAAATATGCTGGTGGGCGGTTTCAGCCTGACCGAGAAGGGCGAGGCTGCGGATTTCTACCGCCTGGCCGACCGCAAAGCCGCACGTCAGACGGCGGTCTGGCTGGCCGCGAATCCGGGCAAGACGGCGCGCGACGTGTTGAATGAGATCGGCGAGGACTGGACGGAAGAGGCGCCCGCCTTTCACGCGTATATGCAGGAAATGGCCGACCTGCCGGCCGTGAATGCCGCAGCGGGCGGCATCGACATTGCCGCAGGCGAGCAGACGGGCGGGTGCCTGTATGTCGTGGGCGACATGATCAATCCGCGCATCATCCGCATGCAGCGCATGATCCTGCTGCGGCTGCTGTTTCTCGCCAAGAACCGCAAGAACCTGGACGGCCAAGCCCGCACGATTTCGGTGTTCGCGGATGAGTTCAAGGTGCACATTTCGAGGCCATTTATGACCAGCCTGGGCGCAGCGGCAGGCTGGGGCCTGCACGTGATCCTCGCGTTTCAGTCGCTGCAAGACCTGGCCGACTGTCCCGCCGACCTCGACAAGGACATGGTGCGCGGCGCGGTGATGGAGAACTGCGCGATCCAGCTTTCCTACGCGATCAAGTACCCGGACACGGCATTGTGGCTCTCCACCGCGACCGGCACGATCCTGGTGGACGACGAGACGCGGACGATCAAGAAGAACATTGCCGCCG
>JBFXEK010000169.1:0-4789 GCA_050180155.1 Thiomonas sp.
TGGTGATCGGGTCGATTTATTTTTTCATCCCGTCGCTGGTGCCCAATTCGATGAAGGCGCGGGTGGCGCAGACGTATGAAGACCACGAGGCGGGGTCGACGATCGACAAAAGCGCCGATTCGCGTTTTCTGCTGTGGAATGCTGCGATTCAAATGAGCCAGGAGTCGCCGATTTTCGGTAAAGGTTTCGATCAGTTTCATCGCCTGGTGCCGAGCTATGTTCCGGGTTTTTACGACGGTTCGACCGGTGATGCGACGGATAACCAGAATATGTTCCTCTACGCCGCGTCGAATATGGGAGTGCCGAATTTGATCGTCTTTGTTCTCATCCTTGCAGCCCTGGTGTGGCGTGGTTGGGCGCTGTACCGCAAGTCCACGCTGGACATCGATCGCATCGTCGGCCTGAGCGCGGTGACGCTGGTGGCCGGCCTCGTCGGGGTGAATATGTTCGGCACACACGTCATCGACACCGCGGTGGATGTGTTTGTGTGGATCACCATTGCCGTGGTGGCGCATTTGCTGCCGGCGCCCCAACCAGCGCAGCCCGCCGTGATGGAGCATCGACATGCCGCGCCGCGTTGACCCTGTTCCGCTGATCGTCCACATGATCGACGAATTGCCGCGTGATGGTGCGGAAATGCTGCTGGTCGATCTGATGCGTCTGCGCCTGCCCGGCTGCCGCTACGCCGTGGCCTGCCTCGTCCGCGGCGGACCGTTGGAACAGGACTTTGCCCGGCTCGGTGTTCCGGTGAAAATTTTCGGCCGGCGCAGCAAATTCGACATCGGCCTGGTCTGGCGCCTGGCCGCCTGGCTGCGACAGCAAAACGCGGCCATCGTGCACACGCACCTGTTCACCGCAGACACGTACGGCCGGCTGGCGGCGCGGCTGGCGGGAGTTCCCGCGGTGTTCTCCACGGTGCACAACATCGCCAATCCATGGAAAGGCGCCGGGCGCAAGGCCATCGACCGCCTGTTCGCCCGGCTGAGCACCAAGGTCATCGGCTGCAGCGAGGAAGTGACGCAAACCCTGGCCACACGCGACGGCATTCCATCCGCCAAACTCGTGTCCATCCCCAACGGCATCGATTTACAAAGGTTTTCCAGTTTTTCCGGCGAAGGCGTGCGTGAGGAGTTTGGCCTGCCGGCGCAACAGCCGCTCGTGGGCATCGTCGGCAGGCTCCACGCGCAAAAGGCGCATGCCGATCTGCTGCGCGCTCTGGCGCGGTTGCCGCAGGCGCGCACCGGGCAGTTGAGCTGTCTGATCGTCGGCACCGGCGAATTGCTCGACCGTCTGCGCCAGCAGGTCGCCGAGCTCGGTCTGCAGCGCTGCGTGGTATTCACCGGCATGCGCACCGACGTTCCCCGGCTGGTCGCGGCGCTCGACGTGTTCATTCTGTCCTCGCACTGGGAGGGACTGCCCATCGCCTTGCTCGAAGCCATGGCCAGCGCCAAAGCCGTGCTGTGTACGCGTGTGGGCGGGATTGCGGACGTGGTCGCCGATGGCGACAACGGCCTGCTCGTCGATGCCGGTGATGTGCAGGGGATGGCGCAACGGCTGCAGACCCTGCTGGATGACGCCGCGCTGCGTCAGCGCCTGGGGCGACAAGCGCGGCAGACGGTGATCGCCCGGTTCGACGTCTCGCGGACCGCGACGGCATACAACCTGCTGCACAGCCAGGCGCTGGGACTGCCCGCCGGCGGCGGCCCGCAGCGAGTTGCGGCGAAGTAAAGAAAGACCATGCGCCGACTGCTCGCCACTGCCCTGTTGCCGTACGCCGCGCTGCAAAACGTCTGGCGCCCCGGCTTGCGGATTCTCATGTACCACCGCGTGGCCCAGTTGCCGGCGTACGACCAGCTCACCGTCTCACCGCAGCGCTTTGCACAGCAGATGCAAGAACTGGCGCGGCACCAAGTCGTCAGCCTCGACGACGGTTTACGCGCCCTGCAGTCGGGCCGCATCCGCCAGCCGCTATACGCCGTGACGTTCGACGACGGCTACCTCGACAATCTCACCGAAGCGTTGCCGATTTTGCAACGTTACCGGATTCCGGCCACCATCTTCGTCACCACGCGGTTTTGCGACCAGGTGCTGAGCCATCCACGTTATGGCCCGACGTCGCGGCGCCTGCACCTCAATTGGGACGAAGTGACCGCGCTGGCGCGCACTGCGGGCATCACCATCGGCTCACACACCCTCACCCATCCCTATCTGCCGACGATCGACGACGCCGCGGCAGCGCAGGAGATCCACGACAGCCGGGCGCAGATCGCCGCGCGCGTGCAGCAGGCGGTGGCGTATTTCTGCTATCCGTCGGGCGATTTGTCCGCGCGTGAGCTGCTGCTGGTGAGGCAGGCGGGATATGCCGCTGCGGTCAGCGTGGCCCCCGGGGTCAACCATCCCGGCACCGACCGCTATCAGCTGCGGCGCACCGAAATCACCGAACGCGACGACCTGCCGCAGTTCCGTCTCAAGCTCATCGGCGCGTTCGACCCCATTCACCGCATCCTGCATGCGCGGCGCACCCGGCGGTTTGCGCAACGCCATGCACAACCAGGCGCTTCGACACAGGCGACACCGTCATGAAAATCCTCTATCTGATGACCGAACCGTTTGGCATCGGCGGCGTGCAATCGGACGTACTCACCCTCACCGAGGACTTGCGTGCCAAGGGTCATTCGGTGTTCGTCGCCACCACGCAGGGCGTACTGCTGGCCGAGCTCATCGGCAAAGGAGCGATCCACGTGGACATCGATTTCCGCTTCCGCACCCCGCAGCAATTTGCCCGCGCGCTCAGGCAGTTGCGGCAGGTGGTGCGGCGCGAAGGCATCGAACTCGTCGCTCCGCAGTCGGTACGATCGTCGATGGTCGCCCACGCCGCGCTGCGCGTGCTGCCGTTTGCATACCGCGTCGCGGCCACGGCGCGGCGCGTGCCCATCGTCACCACCATCCACAACATCCACAACCCGAAAAATTTCAAATGGGCCGGCCGCATACTGCGCGCCAGCGCCGATTTCGTGATTTTCGAGTCGCATTACGAACGCAACCGCCTGCTCGCCCATGGCCTGCCGGCGCGACAGTCGGCGGTGATCCACAGCGGCATCGACCTGGAACGCTTCGCCACGGCCACGCGCACCGCAGAATTCGCCCGGCAGTACGGTCTGGTTCCTGGCGAGCACCTGGTGTTCGGCATCGTCGCGCGCTTGTCGGAAGAGAAAGGACATCACTATCTGATCGACGCCTTCGCCCGCGTCACGGCGCAACTACCGCACACCCGCTTGCTCATCGTCGGCGACGGGCCGTTGCTGCCGCAGACGCAGGCGCAAGTGGCCCGTTTGGGGTTGAACGAACGGGTGATTTTTGCCGGCATGCAACGGGACATCGCATCGCACCTGGCGTTGCTCGACGTATTCGTGCTGTCGTCCACGCGGGAGTCGTTCCCGCTGTCGGCACGCGAGGCCATGGCGGCCGGGCGCTGCGTGATCGCGCCGCGCATCGGCGGCTGCGGCGAAGTGGTCGAAGACGGGGTGACCGGCCTGCTGTTCAACGCAGCCGACGTCGACGATCTCGCGGCCAAAATGCTGACCCTCAGCGACCGCGCCAAGGTGGCCGCGATGGGAGCAGCCGGACGCCGCCGCGCCGAACGCCTGTTCTCCCGCCACGCCTGGGTCGACGGCGATGAGAAAATCTACCTCGACTGGGCGGGATTGCCGCCTCCCTCCTCGTCCGCGGTTTCGGTCGCGGTGCCAGCCCCGCATTGAAACTTTCGCTCGAATTACTGCTGTCTCCCGTCGGCCTGACCGCCTGCGGGCTCGCCGTGCTGTGCGTGCTCGTCAGCCTGCAACGCGGCCGCTGGGGTCTGCGCTGGTTCACTTATGCCTTGACAGCGCTGTTCGTCGCCAGCAGCACGCCGTTGGTCGCCAATGCCCTGCTCGGGGCGCTCGAACACCAGGCCACGCAAGACAAAATTTGCCCCCCGCCGCCGCCAGGCAGTTTGCTCGTCGTGCTCGCCGGCGGGATCAACGGCAATCCGCAGGATCCGCACGACTACCCCGCATTGCAGGCAGCCAGCCTGCGGCGACTGATCGCCGCCGTGCAACTCGCCAAACAAACGCCGCACGCCACGCTGCTCATCTCCGGGGGCTGGGGGCGCGCGGTGCGCGAGGCCGATCTCATGGCCGGGCTGGCGCGCAGCATGGGGTTTGCCGTCGACCGCATCGACATCGACCGCCAGTCGCGCACTACCTTGCAGACGGCGCAGAATGTACGCTTTCGAGTCCTGCAGTTCCCGCCGGACAAACGCTACCTCATCACCTCTGCAGACCACATGCCGCGGGCGCAAATGGCGTTTGCCCACGAGGGCCTGCGCATGTGCGCCTGGCCGGTGGACTACGAGGCGTTGCCGCTACAACCGCTGGAGATGCTCACGCCGCAGATCAGCGCGCTGGAAAAATCCACGCGCGTGCTGCACGAGCTGCTGGGAATGGTCTACTACAGGCTGGTGAAGTTTCAATAGCGCAAATCCACACCATGACGACCACAGAGCACTCCAACGTCGAACCGGCGGAAATCGACAAATTCAGCGCCCTGGCCCACCATTGGTGGGACGAACAGGGTGAGTTCCGCACCCTGCACCAGCTCAACCCGCACCGCCTGCAATGGATGCGCAGCCATGTCGATCTGCAGGACAAGGTGGTGCTGGACATCGGCTGCGGTGGCGGCCTCCTCGCCGAGGCAATGGCCAAAGCCGGCGCGCGCGTCACCGGCATCGACCTGGCCGACGCCTCGCTGC
>JBFXEK010000170.1:0-4773 GCA_050180155.1 Thiomonas sp.
TGACGACCTCAAGGCCAAAGCCCTGCGCTTCATGCAGAAACTGCAACAAGCGCCCGATCATGTCCGCAGCTATTTCCGCCATCCGCTGGCGCGCTATGCGGATTGTATTTAAGGGCCGGGTTAATAATCTGTATGTCGAAATGCAGCATCGAAGGCTGGTGGTTGACCGGCAAGCGGATGTCCAAATGGGGCCGTGAATCGCGCAGTTCGGACGTCTGGTAAGGCTGACGTGCTGTCTGCGGGTAGTTGCGCTCTGTAAGACTGCTCAACTCTGGAACCGGCCATTGGAACCCCGGCAATACGAACGGCGGGTTGGGGTCGATTGCGCAATTTCGTCATCGCCGGAACCAGACGCTGACCTGCCCGCCGCCACCGACGTCAGCACCGTGGGGCATTGCGGCCGTTGCCATGCGCCACCCCAATGTCGGCACTGGCCGATTACGCGACATTGATGCTCTGAGTCTGCAGCTCGGGCCTTATGTGGAGCTCCACATAAGGCCGACAACCGGTCTCGGGGCGCCGACTGCGCCACATCCAGGTGATTCGCATAGGGCGGCCGACTGTTGGCACCGGTGGCGGCTTTGGATCAGAACGACGGCGTTTGTGCGCCGGAGTCCGCAGGGCATCCTAGGCCCTGCGCTGGGCTGGGGCAATCGAAGAGGGCCCAAGTGCGGCTTGAATGGCTTGATCAGACCGGGCGAAGTCACTGACCAGTGGCTATGCCGCCATTGGCACGGACTCGAACAGGAGTTGGCGCAGGTCAATCGGCGCGGCACGTTTGGACAGATGCAGGAACTCGATCCCCACCGCTCGGCCTTCTGCGTCATAGTCCACGATGATCCCAGGCGCGACCTCATCGGACTGCGCAGCGGGTGCTTCGCCAAGGCTCAGATAGAGCGCATCGGCTTGTTCATCGACTTTGAGTTTCATGCCGTTCTCCTGCGATCAAAATAGGCGGTGACGATGCGCCAGGGTTTAGTCTGCGCGTTGACGATGACGCGCAAGACGCGGTTGCCAAACTCGCTGATGGGGGCAAGGCGATGTTCCAGCAGGGGATCAATGGCATCCATCTCGGTCCAGGTCGGGTTTCGCATGGCAATGTCCACCCACTCTTCACGAATTTGACGTTTCGCCAGGGCATCGCGCGCATGCTGGGTCAACACGTAGTCCATGGCGAAGATTACCCCAATTTCCGCGCCAGCTTTTCCGCTTCGATATGGGTGTACCGCTTGAGCATGGACAGGGACTTGTGCCCCGTCATGCTGGCCACCTCCATGACCCCCAGACCCTTCTCGAACAGGCGCGACGTGGCCTCATGGCGCAGGTCATGAAAGTGCAGATCGGCCAAGAACGTTGGATCAGGCTTCTTGGCGGCTCTTGCGCAGTCGGCTTGATACGCGGCTAGGCCCCGGGCCTTACAACGCTGCCAGAGCTTTTCAAAGCTGCCGTTTTCCTTGTTCGATTTCCAAGAGAAGACTTTTCCGTCAATCCGACGCGGCAGGCTTTGCAGTGCCTCAATGGCCGCACTTGAGAGGGCTACGGTGCGACTTTCTCCGTTCTTGGTGTCGATCAGGTGCGCTGTGCGCCGCAGCAGATCGATCCGATCCCATTCCAGGCCGAGCAATTCGCCCATGCGCATGCTTGTCTCCACCGCCAGCATGATGATCTGGCGCAGGCCAACTGCACGACCTTGATCAGCCCCCTTGAGCAAGTAATCGAGTTCTCCTGGCCGCAAACGCCGATCCCGCGCCTTCGGCTCGGCAGGCTTGCGCACCGTGCGCACAGGGTTCCCGGCGGGCAGCGGAATCGATAGTTCGCGCTCGGCGAATGCGAACAGAGAGGACAGGGCGACCAAGTGATGTTTGGCCGACTTTGGGGCGTAGCCGTCGCCGATCAGATCATCGCGCCAGGCGGCGACATCGATGCTGCGGATGTTGCCCAGGAAAAATGCTCCGAAGCGCGACTCGATATTTCGCAGCAGGGTTGGCCTGGACGAATCGCGCAGCGTCGGCAGGACCGATACCCGGTAGCGTTGGCACAGCTCCGCTACAGTCACGCGCTGCGCCTGATCGTTCAGCGCCGCGATGTTGCCACGTTGCGCTTCGCGTTCAATCTCACGCGCCCATGCCTCGGCGTGGGCCTTGAGCTCAAAGGTCCGGCTAAGCGAGGGCATCCCGCGCCTACGAATTTGCGCTCTCCACCCATTTTTGCGTTGTTCAATGTGCGCCATGCATTCCCCCTGGATTCCCCTAAATACACAATGAATGCACGAGAAAAGCAGCATTCATGCGGTTTACAAGCCTATTGTATTTCTGGCTACGAACCAAGGGGTCGTGGGTTCGAATCCTGCCGGGCGCGCCAATTTTGCATGTAAACAACTTGCACGAAAAACAACGGCCTGGTTTACCAGGCCGTTGTTTTTTGCACGTCGCCGCCTGTCTGGCGTTTGGGCCAGACCGCGCTTTGCATGCGATTCGCTGCGGCTTGCGGCGCTGGGCGAGCCGACGTGCTCAGTGCTGCGCTGCCCGACACGCCGCGTTGGTCGCAGGCAGCGAACAGTGCCGCGCCGCACCGATGCCCACGGCCTGCACCTGGCAGGCACGGGGCGCTGCACCGAGCACGTCCTTACAAAACACCCCATGCCCCGGCGGGAACGGACGGATGCGCGGCGGTTGCCGCTGCTGGGTGAGGATGTGGCCGATGCTACCCTTGCCCGATGACTCCGCAAGACTTCGTTGCCAAATGGGCTGCCGGCGGCGTGGCTGACGGCCTGTCCGAGCGCGCCGGCGCGCAGGCGCACTTCATCGATCTGTGCCGGCTGCTGCAGGTGGACGAACCCGCCGACCCAGACGCCTACTGCTTCGAGCGCGGCTTGAAAAAAACCGGTGGCCTGCACGGCTGGGCCGACGTCTGGAAACGCGGCTGCTTCGCCTGGGAATACAAGGCCCCGGGGCGCGACCTGGGCGCCGCGCTGCGCCAGCTCATGACCTACGCGCTGGCGCTCGATAACCCGCCGCTGCTGGTGGTGAGCGACCGCCAGCGCATCGAGGTGCACACCCACTTCACCGGCACGCCCAGCGAATGCCACGTCTTCGAACTTAAAGACCTGCTCGATGCGCAAGCGCGCCAGCGGCTGCGCTGGGCGTGGGACGATCCGGCGCGCTTTCGCCCGCAGCGCACCACCCGCGACGTCACCGCCGATGCCGCGAGCCGCTTTGCCGAGGTGGCGCAATCCCTGGCCGCACGCGGGCACGACCCGCAGGTCGTGGCGCACTTCCTCATCCAGTGCCTGTTCTGCCTGTTCGCCGAAGACGTCGGGCTGCTGCCGGGGCGGCTGTTCGAGCGCATCCTCGACAAAAGCGCCGCCGTGCCCGACAAGCTCCAGCCGCGTCTGGACGAACTGTTCGCCGCGATGCGCTCGGGCGGCGACTTCCTGCTCGAAGACATCGCCTGGTTCAACGGCGGGCTGTTCGAGACCATCCAGACGCTGCCGCTGACCGCCGGGGAAGCGGCCATCCTGCGCGAAGCCGCGCGCATGGACTGGGCGCAGATCGAACCCTCCATTTTCGGCACCCTGTTCGAGCGCGGGCTCGATCCGGCCAAGCGCAGCCAGCTCGGCGCGCACTACACCGACCCGGCCACCATCGCCCGGCTCATCGACCCCGTCGTCGTTCGCCCGCTGGCTGAGCAATGGGCGCAGGCGCGCACGGCCATCGCCGGGGCGATGGAGCGCTACCACGCCGGAGGCAAAGGCTCGCAGAGCGCCCACAAGGCCGCGCAGGCGGCGTTTTTGGGCTACCTGGAGCGGCTGAAAAACTTCCGCGTGCTCGATCCGGCCTGCGGCTCGGGCAACTTCCTCTATCTGGCGCTGCGCGCACTCAAAGACCTGGAGCACCGCGCCAACCTGGAGGCCGAAGCGCTGGGCCTGCAGCGGCAGGTCAGCATCGAGGTGAGCCCGGCCAACGTGCTCGGCGTCGAACTCAGCGCCTACGCCGCGGAGCTGGCGCGCGTGACCGTGTGGATCGGCGAAATCCAGTGGATGCTCAAACACGGCTACGATATCCGCCGCAACCCCATCCTCGCTCCGCTGGACCACATCGCATGCCGCGACGCGCTGCTCGCTCCCGAAGGCGGCGAGGCCGCATGGCCCGAGGCCGACGTCATCGTCGGCAACCCGCCGTTTCTGGGCGACAAGAAGATGCGCGCCGAGCTCGGCGACGCCTACACCGAACGGCTGCGCAAAACCTACGAAGGCCGCGTGCCGGGCGGGGCGGACCTCGTCACCTACTGGTTCGAGAAAGCGCGCACGGCCATCGAGGCGGGCCGCGCCCGCCGCGCCGGGCTGGTGGCCACCAACTCCATCCGCGGCGGGGCCAACCGCCGGGTGCTCGATCGCATCGTGCAGGCCTTGCCGATTTTCGACGCCTTCAGCGACGAGCCGTGGTTCAACGACGGCGCGGCGGTGCGCGTGTCGCTGGTGTGCTTCGGGCATCACCAAGGCCCGGCGCGGCTGGATGGGCGGGAGGTGGCGGCGATCCATGCCGACCTGACTGCCGCGCGAGCAGCGGGGCAGGGGATGGATCTGACGCAGGCGGGGCCGCTGGCCGAGAATCGAGGGACGGCCTTCATCGGCACGCAAAAGTCCGGAGATTTCGATATTCCCGGAGACTTGGCGCGGCAGTGGCTGGCGCAGCCGAACCCGCACGGCCGACCCAACAGCGACGTGGTCAAGCCGTGGATCAATGGCATGGACATCACCCGCAGGCCGTCGGA
>JBFXEK010000171.1:0-4764 GCA_050180155.1 Thiomonas sp.
GTTTCAGCTCCAGCATGACCTCTCGGGCCAAGAGTAAACCACGGCGTGAACCAATTAACCAATCATCCGGGACACGACAACTAGAGGATTCGGCCACCAGCAGCTTGGAGCCGTTGGAAAAGAACTCCGGGCCGCCGCATTCGTCGGTTTCGACATGCGCCACCGGGGTGCAGATCACCGCGTGGTAGCTCTGGCACATCGCCGCCAGCGCCAGCGAGTTCGCCGCAGTGCCGTTGAACACGAAGTAGACGTCGCAATCGGTCTGGAACAGCTCGCGCAGCGCATCGGAGGCGCGCTGCGTCCAGTCGTCGTCGCCATACGCCGGCTGATGCCCGCCGGCGTTGGCCTGCAGCAGCCAGTGCAGCGCTTCGGGGCAGATACCGGCGTAGTTGTCGCTGGCGAAATGTTGGCGATGCGCAGCATTCGGCATGGCGGATCACTCGGCGTAGTCGCTCAGCGGCGGGCAGGCGCATTGCAGGTTGCGGTCGCCCCAAGCGTTGTCCACCCGGCCGACCGGGGGCCAATACTTGGTGTCGCGCAGTTCGGGGCGGGGAAATGCCGCAAGCTCGCGGCTGTAGGGATGCGACCAGTCGGCCGCCAACAAGCTGGCCGCGGTGTGCGGCGCGGCGACCAGCGGGTTGTCGTCGCGCGGCCACTGTCCGCTGGCAACCTGGGTGATTTCGGCGTGAATCGCCGTCATCGCGGCGATGAAGCGGTCGAGCTCGGCCAGCGGCTCGCTCTCGGTCGGTTCGATCATCAGCGTTCCCGGCACCGGAAAGCTCATCGTCGGGGCGTGAAAGCCGTAGTCCATCAACCGCTTGGCCACGTCTTCGTTGCTGATGCCGCTGGCTTCTTTGAGCGGCCGCAGGTCGAGGATGCACTCGTGCGCCACGCGGCCGTTCTCGCCGGTGTAGAGCACCGGGTAATACGGCTTCAGTCGCTCGGCGATGTAGTTGGCCGACAGAATCGCCACGCGGCTGGCCTGGGTCAGCCCCGGCGCGCCCATCATGCGGATGTACATCCACGAAATCGGCAGCACGCTGGCGTTGCCCAGCGGCGCGGCGCTCACCGCGCCAACCGCCCCGGCACGATCGATGCCGGCGCTGCGGTGCACCGGCAGGAACGGCGCCAGGTGCGCGCGCACGCCGATCGGCCCGACGCCCGGGCCGCCGCCGCCGTGCGGAATGCAAAACGTCTTGTGCAGGTTCAGGTGCGACACGTCGGCGCCGAACTCCGGCGGGCTGGCCAGGCCGACCAGCGCGTTCATATTGGCGCCGTCCACGTACACCTGCCCGCCGTGCTGGTGCACGATGTCGCAGATCTCGCGCACCTGCGTCTCGAACACGCCGTGGGTGCTCGGGTAGGTGATCATGCACGCGGCCAAATTGTCGCTGTGCTGCTCGGCCTTGGCGCGCAGATCGGCCAGATCGACGTTGCCCTGCGCGTCGCAGGCGACGACGACGACCCGCAGGCCCGCCATATGCGCCGACGCCGGGTTGGTGCCGTGCGCCGACGACGGAATCAGGCACACGTCGCGGTGCGACTCGCCGCGGCTGGCGTGATACGCGCGGATGACCAGCAACCCGGCGTATTCACCCTGCGAGCCGGCGTTGGGCTGCAGGCACATGGCGTCGTAGCCGGTGGCCGCGCACAGCCATTGTTCGAGCTGCTGCGCCAATTGCGCATAGCCGCGCGTCTGCTCGGCCGGGGCGAAGGGGTGGATGGCGGCGAACTCGGGCCAAGTGATCGGCACCATTTCGCTGGTGGCGTTGAGCTTCATGGTGCACGAGCCCAGCGGAATCATTGCGCGGTCGAGCGCGATGTCCTGGTCGGCCAGCCGGCGCAGGTAGCGCAGCATGTCGGTTTCGCTGCGATGGCGGTGGAATACTGGATGGGTGAGGTAGGCACTGCTGCGCGCCAACTGCTGCGGCCAGCGCGGCGCCACACCTTTGTCCGCAGCGGCGAACAGCGCGGCGCCGTCGCTCAGGCCGAAGCAGGCAAGGATGTCGGCCACGTCGTCGCGGGTGACGGTTTCATCGAGCGACAGCGCGATGTGCTGCGGCCCTGCACGGCGCAGGTTGATGCCCCGCTGCACCGCCGCGGCGTGGATCGCCGCGGTGCGTGCCCCAGTGTGCACGGTGAGGGTGTCGAAAAACTGCGCGTTGATCACCGGCAAGCCGAGCTGCTCCAGTCCCTGCGCCAGCAACACGGTGTAGGCATGCACCCGCTGCGCGATGCGCTTGAGCCCTTCGGGGCCGTGGTAGACGGCGTACATGCTGGCGAGCACCGCGGGCAAGACTTGCGCCGTGCAGATATTGCTCGTGGCTTTCTCGCGGCGAATGTGCTGCTCGCGCGTCTGCAACGCCAGGCGGTACGCCGGCTGGCCGTGGCTGTCGATGCTCACGCCGACCAGCCGCCCCGGCATCTGCCGCTTGAGCGCGTCGCGCACCGCGAGATACCCGGCATGCGGCCCGCCGAATCCCAGCGGCAGGCCGAAACGCTGCGCGCTGCCGCAGGCGATGTCGGCGCCGAGCTCGCCCGGTGACATGAGCAGGGTCAACGCCAGCAGATCGGCGGCGACGATGACCAGCGTGCCCTGCGCCTTGAGTTGGGCGATGCGCTCGCGGTCGTCGCGCACCGTGCCATCGACCCCCGGGTACTGCAGCAGCACGCCAAAGTAATCGCCGTCGAGCGCTTGGTCGACCGGGGCGCTGACCACGTCGATGCCCAGCGGCGCCGCGCGGGTGTGCAGCACTTCGAGGGTTTGCGGCAGCACGTCGTCGGCGACGAAAAACCGCTGCGACTTGTTTTTCGCCGCGCGCGACGCCAGAGTCATCGCTTCGGCCGCGGCGGTGGCCTCGTCGAGCATCGACGCGCCGGCCACGTCCATGCCCGTGAGGTCGGCGACCATGGTCTGGAAGTTGAGCAGCGCCTCCAGCCGCCCCTGGCTGATCTCCGGCTGATACGGCGTGTAGGCGGTGTACCAGGCCGGGTTCTCCAGCACGTTGCGCTGGATGACGCCGGGGAGGATGGCGTTGTAATAGCCTTGGCCGATGTAGCTGCGCATCACCCGGTTGCCTTGCGCCAGGCGACGCAACTCGGCCAGCGCCTGCGCCTCGTCCACGGCCTCGGGCAGATCGAACGCGCGCTGGCGGCGAATCGCCGCGGGGATGACCGAGGCGATGAGCTCGGCCAGATCGCTCACCCCGAGCGCGCCCAGCATGCGCTGTTGTTCGGCGGCGTCAGGGCCGATGTGGCGGCGCTGGAAGGCCTGCGCGTCTTCGAGCTCGCGCAACGCGGGTTGGGTGGACATCAACATGCAAAATCTCCGGATCGGCAGGTGCAGAAATGGCGTTCACTGGCCCTCGCGCTGGCTCAGGCAGTTTTGAGCAGTTCGGCGTACGCGGTTGCGTCCATCAAGGCGTCGAGCTGCTTCGGGTCTGACAGTTTGATGCGGAAAAACCAGCCGGCGTTTTGCGGGTCGGAATTCGCCAGCGACGGATCGGCGCGCAGCGCTTCGTTGACCTCGATGACTTCGCCCGACACCGGGCAGTAGACATCGGCAGCGGCCTTGACCGACTCGACCACGCCGACGGTGTCGTGCGCGGCGTAGGTTTTGCCCACTTCGGGCAGATCGACGAACACGACGTCGCCGAGCGCGTCCTGCGCATGCGACGTAATGCCGACCGTGGCGGCGCCATCGGCATCGACGCGGATCCATTCATGGTCGGGGGTGAATTTCAGGCTCATGGGGCACTCCGGGTAGCAAAAAAACAGAACGGACAACTCGTGACTGGACTCGGGCTGGGCACGGGCTCGAACGCAGCGTGCGGCACCGAGCTCAGCCACGCCAATAGCGATGCGGCACGAACGGCATGGGCTGCAGTTGCATGGGCACGGCGCGGCCGCGCACCTGGGCGTAGAGCGTAGTTCCCGGCGCGGTGAATTCGCTGGCGACGTAGGCCATCGCCACCGGCCCGCCGGCGCTCGGGGCGAAGCTGCCGCTGGTGACACGGCCTGCCGCGCGGCTGTCGGCGGCGAGCAACTCGGCGCCCTCGCGCACCGGGGTGCGCTCCAGACCGATCAGCCCGACCCGGCGGCGTGTGACCAGGGCCGGGTTGTCGAGCTGCGCCAGGATGACCTCGGCACCGGGAAAACCACCGGCGCGCTCGCCTCCTGTACGCCGCACTTTCTGGATGGCCCAGCTCAGCCCGGCCTCCACCGGGGTGGTCGTGGTGTCGATGTCGTGGCCGTACAGGCACAGCCCGGCTTCCAACCGCAGGGTGTCGCGTGCGCCCAGACCGATGGGCTTGACCTCGGGCAAAGCCAACAGCACACGGGCCAGGCGGGAAGCGTCGGCGGCAGCCACCGAAATTTCCAGCCCGTCCTCGCCGGTGTAGCCGCTGCGCGTGGCATAGATGCGGATCGGTGCCGCTGCGGTAGGCACGTCCAGCCAGCGGCCAGTCATGAACACCAGTTCGGCAGCGGCGGGAACCAGGCGGGCGAAACTCTGCACCGCCAGCGGCCCCTGCAACGCCAGCAGCGCTTGATCGGGCATGGGCACGATGTCGCAGCGATCGGCCAGCGTCTGCACAGCGCCACGTCCTGCGCCTTGCACGCGGCGTTGACGATGAGAAACAGTTCCTGCCCCTGGCCGTCGGCGCGCGGCCGCGGGATGACCATGAGATCGTCGTGAATGCCACAGGCGGCGTTGGTGAACACGGCGTAACGCTGCCTGCCCTCGGCGAGCCCTTGAATGTCCAC
>JBFXEK010000172.1:0-4758 GCA_050180155.1 Thiomonas sp.
GGGGCAGGGCGGGATGAACCTGGGCACGCATGTCGGCGATCGGCCCGCCGATGTCGCGGAGAACCGGCGGCGTTTGCGCCAAGCCCTGGGCGAGGCACAGCCGTGCTATCTGCAACAGGTGCACGGTGTGGATGTGGCCGACCTGGACCGCTGCTTTCAGGACGATGCCGAGCCCGTGGCCGATGCCGCCTGCTGCACTCGGCCCGGTCTTGTCGCCACCGTGCTGGTGGCCGATTGTCTGCCGGTGCTGTTCGCCGCGCCCGGCGGCCGCGCCGTCGCCGCGGCGCATGCCGGCTGGCGCGGGTTGGCCGGCGGCGTGCTCGAAGCCAGTTTGCACGCCCTCTGTCAGCGCGCAGGCTGTGCGCCATCGGAGGTGCAGGTGATGTTCGGCCCGGCCATCGGCCCCGGGGCGTTCGAAGTCGGCGACGAAGTGCGTGCGGCGTTCGTCGGGCAAAACGCGGAGCTGGCTGCCGCTTTCGCACCCGGGCGGCCGGGAAAATGGCTGGCCGACATCTGGTTGCTCGCCCGCTTGCGGCTGCAGCGCGCCGGGGTGCAGGCGCAGCGCATCGGCGGCGGCGGATGGTGTACCGTGAGCAACCCCGGCCGCTTTTTTTCCTATCGCCGCCAGGCGGTGACCGGACGGCAGGCCGGGTGTGTGTGGATCGTCTGACGCCGCGCGCGTTGCAAACCGCCCCGTTGACACTGTCACATCGCTGCTCAAGAATGCGCAACTGTCTGCCGCGGCTTTCGCTCTGCGCGCTCGACAGTAGCGCTTTTCGCCCATTTGTTTCCAACGCCGCATCCCCCATTCAACCCGATGGATCAAGCCACTTCGACGACTCAGGAGACGTCATCGCCGGCGGCACGCGCCGCAGGTGCGATGGGAGCGGACTGGATGCACGGCTGGATGGCGCCGCTGCGCGCCGCGCTGCAAACCGTACCGCGGCAGCCAGCCCCGTCGCTCGACACGCCGCGGGTGGAGCAACTGCGGCAACGCTATCTCGACGAATTCCGCCAGCTCTGGATGTCGCTGCTGGCGCCGCAACCCCAGCCACCGATTCAGCCCGGGCAGGACCGGCGTTTTGCCGCGTCCGCATGGAGTGAAAACCGCATTTCCAGCTACACCGCCGCGCTGTACCTGCTCAGCGCCCGCGCGTTGCTGGAACTGGCCGACTGTGTGCAGGCCGACGAGCCGACGCGGCAAAAAATCCGCTTTGCCGTGCAGCAGTGGGTCGATGCTGCGGCACCGTCGAATTTTTTGCCGCTCAACCCCGAGGCGGTGCACAAGGCGGTGCAAACCCGGGGCGAGAGCCTGCGCACCGGCCTGGACAACTGGCTGAAGGATTTGAGGCAGGGGCGCCTGACGCAGACCGACGAATCGGTGTTCGAAGTCGGGCGCAACGTCGCCACCACGGCGGGGCAGGTGATTTTCGAGAACGCGCTCTTCCAACTCATCGAATACGCGCCATTGACCGACCATGTCCACGCCCGGCCGTTGCTGTTCGTGCCGCCGTCGATCAACAAGTACTACATCCTCGACCTGCAGCCCGACAATTCGCTGGTGCGCTTTGCCATCGAGCAAGGGCATCGCACCTTCATCCTGTCGTGGCGTAACCCAGACGCCAGCATGGGCCAGCTCACCTGGGACGACTACGTGCAAGACGGCGTGATCCGGGCGATGGAAGTCGTGCGCGACGTTGCTGCAGCCGGCAGCGGCGGCACGATCAACACCCTCGGATTTTGCGTCGGCGGCACGCTGCTGGCCAATGCGCTGGCCGTGCTGCAAGCGCGTGGCCGACAGTTCGCGCACAGCGTCACCTTGCTCACCACCATGCTCGACTTCAGCGACACCGGCATTCTCAGCGTGTACGTCGACGAAGCCTCGGTGGCGCTGCGCGAGGCCACGCTGGGCAAGGGCGGGCTGATGACCGGACGCGAACTGGCGTCGGCGTTTTCCAGCCTGCGGCCCAACGATTTGGTGTGGAACTACGTCGTGGGCAATTACCTCAAGGGGGAAACCCCGCCGCCGTTCGATTTGTTGTACTGGAATTCGGATTCGACCAATCTGCCCGGCCCGTTGTTTGCCTGGTATTTGCGCAACACCTATCTGGAAAACAAAATGCGCCAGCCGGGTGCGCTCACCGTCGCCGGGGTGCCGCTCAATTTGCAGTCGCTCACCTTGCCGGCGTATGTCTATGCGTCGCGCGAAGATCACATCGTGCCGTGGCAAACGGCGTACGCCAGCACGCAAATTCTCCGCGGGCCAGTGCGTTTCGTGTTGGGCGCTTCCGGGCACATCGCCGGGGTGATCAACCCGGCCAAGCGCAACAAACGCAGCTATTGGGTCGGGGCGACGCGGGCGCGGCGGCTGCCGGCGCAGCCGCAGCGCTGGCTGGATGCGGCGCAGGAGCGCCCGGGCAGTTGGTGGATCGACTGGGCGCAATGGCTCGCGCGACAGGCCGGCCCGCAGCTTGCCGCGCCGAAAAAGCCCGGCAACGCCCGTTACCGCCCGATCGAACCGGCCCCCGGACGCTATGTCAAGGTGCGAGCATGACCGATTTTTTGCTTTTTTCTTTGAGGGCTGGATGATGGACGACATCGTGATCGTGTCTGCCGTGCGCACGGCAGTGGGGAAATTCGGCGGCTCGCTGGCCAAGGTGCCGGCGGTCGATTTGGGTGCGCTGGTGATCAAAGAGGCCGTTGCGCGCGCGCGGCTGGACCCTGCGCAGGTGTCCGAGGTGATTTTTGGTCAGGTGCTGCAGGCCGGGGTGGGACAAAACGGTGCGCGGCAAGCCAGCATCAAAGCCGGTTTGCCCGATATGGTGCCGGCGATGACGGTGAACAAGGTGTGTGGTTCCGGGCTGAAAGCGGTGATGCTGGCGGCGCAGGCCATTCGCGATGGCGATGCCGACATCGTCGTCGCCGGCGGGCAGGAGAATATGAGCGCCGCGCCGCACGTGCTGCCGGGCTCGCGCGACGGCCAGCGCATGGGCGACTGGAAGCTGATCGACAGCATGATCGTCGATGGGTTGTGGGATGCCTTCAACCAGTACCACATGGGCGCCACGGCGGAAAACGTGGCAAAAAAATACGGCATCACGCGCGACATGCAAGACGCCTTTGCCGCGGCCAGCCAGAACAAAGCCGAGGCGGCGCAAAAATCGGGCCGCTTTGCCGACGAAATCGTGCCGGTGATGCTGCCGCAGAAGAAGGGGGAACCGGTGGCGTTCGCCACCGACGAATTCGTTCGCCATGGCGTCACGCCCGAGTCGCTCGCTGCGCTGAAGCCGGCGTTCGACAAGGCAGGCACGGTGACCGCGGGCAACGCCTCCGGGATCAACGACGGTGCGGCGGCCGTGGTGGTGATGTCGGCCAAGCGGGCCGCCGCGCTGCGGCTGGAACCTCTGGCAGCAATCCGCGCCTACGCCAACGCCGGGCTCGATCCGGCTTACATGGGCATGGGCCCGGTACCGGCGTCCACCCGCTGCCTGTCGCGCGCAGGCTGGACACCACAAGACCTCGATCTGATGGAAATCAACGAGGCGTTCGCCGCGCAGGCCATCGCGGTCAACCAGCAAATGGGCTGGGACACGAGCAAGGTCAACGTCAACGGCGGGGCCATTGCCATCGGCCACCCGATCGGTGCCAGCGGTTGCCGCATTCTCGTCACCCTGCTGCACGAAATGCGCAAACGCGACGCGAAAAAAGGGCTGGCTTCGCTGTGCATCGGCGGCGGCATGGGTGTGGCGATGGCGCTTCAGCGCTGAGCGCCGCAGCAGATCAATGACAATCCAAAGAGGAGATCGAGATGGCAAAGAAAGTGGCGTACGTCACCGGCGGGATGGGCGGCATCGGTACGGCGATTTGCAAACGGCTGTGCGAAGCCGGGCACAAAGTGATTGCCGGCTGTGGGCCGAATTCCAGCCGTAAACAAAGCTGGCTGGAGTCGATGCGCTCGCAAGGCTTCGACGTCTACGCCTCCGAAGGCAATGTCGCCGATTGGGATTCGACCAAAGCCGCCTTCCAGAAGGTATTTGCCGAGCATGGACAGGTGGATGTTCTGGTGAACAACGCCGGCATCACCCGCGATGCGGTGCTGCGCAAAATGACCTACGAGGACTGGGATCTGGTGCTCAAAACCAATCTCTATTCGATGTTCAACGTCACCAAGCAAGTGATCGACGGCAAGGTCGAGCGCGGCTGGGGACGCATCATCAACATTTCCTCGGTCAACGGCGAAAAGGGGCAGTTCGGCCAGACCAATTACGCCGCAGCCAAGGCCGGGATGCACGGCTTCACCATGTCGCTGGCGCTGGAAGTCGCGTCCAAGGGGGTGACGGTCAATACCGTGGCTCCGGGCTATATCGCCACCGATATGGTCAAAGCCATCCGCCAGGACGTGCTGGACAAAATCATTGCGTCGATTCCGGTCAAGCGCCTGGGCACGCCCGAGGAAGTGGCCTCCATCGTCGCCTGGCTGGCCAGCGACGACGCGGGGTTCACGACGGGTGCGGAGTTTTCGTGCAACGGCGGTTTGCACATGAGTTGACCGCGGCCAAGCCAGACCGCCGGTGTTTCGGGTTTGTGCGGTGCGGGAAACTCTCGGTGGTAACCGGCGGCAGATATGGTTCAATCGCACTGCATGCTCTGCACGCTCGTTTTTTTGATTGGACCTTTTCGCCATGCCCAAACCCGAATCTGCTGCGCGCGTCATCAAAAAATATCCCAACCGCCGGCTTTACGACAGCGAAGCCAGCG
>JBFXEK010000173.1:0-4713 GCA_050180155.1 Thiomonas sp.
TTCATCGAGGCGGCGCTGATCACCCTGCTGCGCCAGCTCATCATCATTCCGGTGGAAAGCGCCGGGCAGTTGCAGAACTGGGCGTGGACGTATGGGCTGATCACCGCGGCGGTGGTCGCCGTGGGCGTGACCTACTTTCTGGTGCGCCGTGTGCCCGAGGGCGAAGCCGCGACGGGTGGCGATAAGCCATAAAAAAGTATCGAATCATTCGCTTTTGAGTGATATTCACCACGCCGGCGTCGGCTAATAGACTGCACACCTCCTCGCTGCAGAGCTCGCTGCAGCGCGGCGCGAACGAGGAGTGTGAGTCATGGCGAAAATGCGCGCGGTCGATGCCGCGGTCGCAGTGATGGAAAAAGAGGGCGTGCACCAGGCCTTCGGCGTGCCCGGCGCGGCGATCAACCCGCTGTATTCGGCGCTGCGTCGGCATGGCGGCATCGCCCATGTGCTCGCCCGCCACGTCGAGGCCGCGTCGCACATGGCCGAGGGCTACACCCGCGCCGCGGCCGACCATATCGGCGTGTGCATCGGCACCTCCGGCCCGGCGGGCACCGACATGATCACCGGGCTGTATTCGGCCAGCGCCGATTCGATTCCCATTCTGTGCATCACCGGCCAGGCGCCGCGCGCACGGCTGTACAAGGAGGACTTTCAGGCGGTGGACATCGAATCCATCGCCAAGCCGGTCGCCAAATGGGCGGTGACGGTGCGCGAACCGGCGCTGGTGCCGCGGGTGTTCCAGCAGGCGTTTCACGTCATGCGCTCGGGCCGACCGGGGCCGGTGCTGATCGACCTGCCGCTGGACGTACAGACCGCCGAAATCGAGTTCGACGCCGATACCTATGCGCCGCTGCCGGTGTACAAGCCGGCGGCGACGCGGGCGCAGATCGACAAGGCGCTCGATCTGCTCGACGCCGCCGAGCGGCCGCTGATCGTCGCCGGCGGCGGGGTGATCAACGCCGACGCCGCCGACTTGCTGGTGCAGTTTGCCGAACTCACCGGGGTGCCGGTCATCCCCACCCTCATGGGCTGGGGCGCGATCGGCGACAGCCATCCGCTGATGGCCGGCATGGTCGGGCTGCAGACCAGCCACCGCGGCGGCAACGCCAACCTGCTGGCATCCGACCTGGTGCTGGGCATCGGCAACCGCTGGGCCAACCGCCACACCGGCTCGCCCGAGGTCTACACCAAGGGCCGCAAAATCATCCATGTGGACATCGAGCCGACGCAGATCGGCCGGGTGTTCATGCCCGATTACGGCATCGTCTCCGACGCCCGCGCGGCGCTGGAACTGTTCGTGCAGGCCGCGCGCGAGCGCCAGGCCGCGGGCCGGCTGAAAGACCGCAGCAGTTGGGCTGCCGCCTGCCGGCAACGGGTGCAGACCCTGCTGCGCAAATGGGACTATGACCAGATCCCGATCAAGCCTCACCGCGTCTACAAGGAAATGGTCGAGTTTTTCGACGCCAACACTCGGTACGTGACCACCATCGGGCTGTCGCAAATCGCCGCGGCGCAGCTGCTCAAGGTGGAAAAGCCGCGGCACTGGATCAACGCCGGCCAGGCCGGGCCGCTGGGCTGGACGTTGCCGGCCGCACTGGGCGTGCGCGTGGCCGACCCGACCGGCGACGTGGTCGCGCTGTCGGGCGACTACGACTTTCAGTTTCTCATCGAGGAACTCGCAGTGGGCGCGCAGTTCAAGCTGCCCTACATCCACATCGTGGTCAACAACTCCTACCTCGGGCTGATCCGCCAGAGCCAGCGCAACTTCGACATGGACTACTGCGTGCAGCTGTCGTTCGAGAACGTCAATTCGCCTGAGGTGAACGGCTACGGCGTCGATCACGTCAAGGTCGCCGAAGGGCTGGGCTGCAAGGCCATCCGCGTGTTCGATCCCAACCAGATCAAGCCCGCGCTGGCGCAGGCGCGGCAACTGATGAAAGAGTTTGCCGTGCCGGTGGTGGTCGAGATCATCCTGGAGCGCGTGACCAATATCGCAATGGGTGGTGAAATCGACGCCATCACCGAGTTCGAGCCCACCGTCGACCTGTCCCCCGCCGAGGTTTGAAACCATGCCCAAGTTCGCCGCCAACCTGACCATGCTGTTTGCCGAACAGCCGTTTCTCGACCGCTTCGCCGCTGCCGCGCAGGCCGGGTTCAAGGCGGTGGAGTTTCTATTTCCCTACGCCCACGGCGCGCAGCACGTGCGCAACGCCGCCGTCAATGCCGGGGTACAGATCGTGCTGCACAACCTGCCCGCGGGCGACTGGGACGCCGGCGAGCGCGGCATCGCCTGCCTGCCCGACCGCGTCGAGGAGTTCCGCGCCGGGGTCGATCAGGCCATCGATTACGCCAAAGCGCTCGGGGTCACGCAACTCAACTGCCTGGCCGGCAAGGCACCGGCCGGCGCCGACCCGAGCGAGCTGCGCGCGACCTTGGTCGCCAATCTGCGCTTTGCCGCCGACCGGCTCAAACCCCACGGCATCCGGCTGCTGATCGAGCCGATCAACACCTTCGACATTCCCGGCTTCTACCTCACCCACACCCAGCAGGCGCTGGAAATCATCGACGAGGTCGGCAGCGACAACCTGTTCCTGCAGTGCGACGTCTATCACATGCAGCGCATGGAAGGCGAGCTGGCCGCAACGCTGCAAAAGCACCTGCCGCGCATCGCCCATGTGCAGATCGCCGACAACCCCGGCCGCAACGAGCCGGGCACCGGCGAAATCAACTACCACTTTCTGTTCCAGCATCTCGACCGTATCGGTTACCGCGGCTGGATCGGCTGCGAGTACAAGCCCAAGACCACGACCACCGCGGGTCTGGGCTGGCTCGCCGCGCTCTGAACAATCCCAACGACAACGCCCCAAACGGAGATTCGCATGGCCAAACTCGGATTCATCGGACTGGGCATCATGGGCACGCCGATGGCGGGCCACCTGCTCGCCGCCGGCCACACCCTGTTCGTCCACACTCGTAGCCAGGTGCCGCAAACGCTGCTCGATGCCGGCGCCCAGCCCTGCGCCAGCGGCGCCGAAGTCGCGCGGCAGGCCGACATCATCTTCACGATGGTGCCCGACACCCCGGACGTGGAAAAAGTGCTGTTCGCCCCCGGCGGCGTGGCCGAGGGGCTGAGCGCGGGCAAGACCGTGGTCGACATGAGCTCGATCGACCCGATTGCCACCAAAGACTTCGCCCGCCGCATCGAGGCGCTGGGCTGCGACTATCTGGACGCGCCGGTGTCCGGCGGCGAAGTCGGCGCCAAGGCGGCGAGCCTGACCATCATGGTCGGCGGCAAGCCCGAGGTGTTCGACAAGGTGCTGCCGCTGTTCCAACTCATGGGCAAGAACATCACCCTGGTCGGCGGCAACGGCGACGGCCAGACCTGCAAGGTCGCCAACCAGATCATCGTCGCCCTCACCATCCAGGCCGTCGCCGAGGCTCTGCTGTTTGTCAGCAAGGCCGGCGCCGACCCGGCCAAGGTGCGGCAGGCGCTGATGGGCGGGTTTGCCGCCTCGCGCATTCTCGAAGTGCACGGCGAACGCATGGTCAAGCGCACTTTCCAGCCGGGGTTTCGCATCGAACTGCACCAGAAAGACCTCAACCTCGCGCTGGCCGGCGCGCGGCAGCTCGGGCTGTCGCTGCCCAATACTGCAATCGTGCAGCAGCTGTTTTCCGCCTGCGCCGCCAACGGCATGGCCGCGCTCGACCATTCGGCGCTATGTCGCGCGGTCGAACTGATGGGGCGCCACACCATCGCCCCGGACGCCTGACCCGCCCGGTCGCCCGCCGATGACCCTGCCCGACCCCGCCACCCGACCCGTCGCCTTTTTGCGCGCGTTGTTCGACGTCGCGGTGGCGCGGGCGCAGCCAGCTCAAGTGCTGCCCGCGCATCTGCCGCCGCCGCCCAAGGGGCGCACCGTGGTCGTCGGCGCCGGCAAGGCCAGCGCGGCAATGGCGCTGGCGCTGGAGTCCGCATGGCCGGCCGACGCGCCGCTGTCCGGGCTGGTGGTCACCCGCTACGGCTACGTTCCGCCGGCCTGGCGCGAGCAGCCGCGGCGCATCGAACTCGTCGAGGCCGCACACCCCGTGCCCGACGCCGCGGGCGAAGCCGCGGCGCGGCGCATGCTGCAAACCGTGCGGGGCTTGACCGGCGATGATCTGGTGATTGCGCTGATTTCCGGCGGCGGCTCGGCGCTGCTGCCGCTGCCCGCAGCAGGCATCACCCTGGCTGACAAGCAGCGCATCAACCGCGAACTGCTGCTGAGCGGCGCCACCATTGCCGAAATGAACACCGTGCGCAAGCACCTGTCGGCGATCAAAGGCGGGCGGCTCGCCACCGCCTGCGCCCCGGCGCCGGTGCTCACCCTCTTGATTTCCGACGTGCCCGGCGACGACCCGGCGGTGATCGCCAGCGGCCCGACCGTGCCCGACCCGAGCACCTGCGCCGACGCGCTGGCCGTGCTCGACCGCTACCGCATCGCCATTGCCGATGCGGTGCGCGCCGCGCTGCAAAGCGGCGCACTCGAAACCCCCAAGCCCGACGACCCGGTGTTCGCCGGCAACCGGGTGGAAATGATCGCCACGCCGCGGCAGATGCTGCAGGCCGCCGCCGAAGCCAGCGCGCAGGCCGGCGTGCCCGCGCACATCCTGGCCGACGACATGGAAGGCGAGTCGCGCGACATCGCGCTGGCGCATGCCGCGTTGGCGCGCAGC
>JBFXEK010000174.1:0-2075 GCA_050180155.1 Thiomonas sp.
CCCATCGCGGCGCAGACCAGCAGCACCGCGCCCAACGTCGGCCATCTCCAGCGCCGCATGGCTTGGGCAAAACGGCGGTTCGGTTCGGCAGCTCGGCGGGGACGGTTCAGGGGGTAGAGATCAAAGCGAAAAAACGCAACGCGCGGCACGTAGCGATGATGCCCGCACGAAGTAAAAGCCGTGTGCAGGCGGTGTGAAGAAACATGAAGCAGCCGCGCTCACTTGGGCTGACGCGCGTGGTTCCAGTACACCTCGGTGCTGCCCTGGCCGCCGGCGCGGTTGAGCGTGCGGGCGAGGACGAACAGCAAATCCGACAGCCGGTTGAGGTATTGCAGCAGTTCGGCGCGCAGCCGCGGTGCGGCCGCATCGCTCGCCTGCGCCGCCTCCTGCGCCACCGCGACCACCGCACGCTCTGCGCGCCGGGCCACGGTGCGGCACACGTGCGCCTGCGCCGCGGCCTGCGCCCCGCCGGGCAGGATGAATTCGGCCAGCGGCGGCAGTTTGGCGTTGTAGCCGGCCAGTGCCGCGTCGAGCGCGGCGACCTGCTCCGGCTTGAGCAGGGTCATTCCCGGCACCGACAGTTCGCCGCCCAGATCGAACAAATCGTGCTGCACCTGCAGCAGCAAGGTGTCGATGTCGGCCGGCAGTTCCATGCTGCGCAGCAGTCCGAGGTGCGAATTGAGTTCGTCGACCTCGCCCAGCGCGTGGATGCGCAGCGCCGACTTGGAGCAGCGCGAACCGTCGCCCAACCCGGTGGTGCCCGCGTCGCCAGTGCGGGTGGAAATGGCGGTGAGACGGTGACCCATGCAGATCCTCGGTTTGATGTGAACGGCGTATTCTTGCCGAAATCCTCCAACCCGCGCACTGCGACGACTGCCCCATGAACACCCCGCCCGGCCTCACCGCACTCCCCCGCCCCGCACCGGCGGAATTGCTCGACGCCCTGGCCGCGCGCTTTGCCGCGCAATATTCCGCCGCGCTGGCCGTGCGCCAGCAGCACGGCCGGGATGAGTCGCCGTTCGACGCGCCGCCGCCGGCCGCGGTGGTGTTCTGCAACAGCACGCAGGACGTGGCCGACGCGGTCCAACTCTGCGCCGCGCACGACTATCCCGTGATCGCCTGGGGCGCGGGTTCGTCGCTCGAAGGCCAGTTGCTCGCCGTGCGCGGCGGCGTGGTGCTCGACCTCACGCGCATGAACCGCGTGCTCGACATCGCCGCCGACGACCTGCTCGTCACGGTACAGGCCGGGGTGACGCGCAAGCAGCTCAACGACGAGTTGCGCCACACCGGGCTGTTCTTCCCCATCGACCCCGGCGCCGACGCCACCATTGGCGGCATGACCGCCACCCGGGCGTCGGGCACCAACGCCGTGCGCTACGGCACCATGCGCGAAAACGTGCTGGCGCTGACCGTAGTGCTGGCCGACGGCCGGGTGCTGCGCACCGGCACCCGCGCGCGCAAAAGCAGCGCCGGCTACGACCTGACGCGGCTGTTCGTCGGCAGCGAAGGCACGCTCGGGATCATCACCGAAGTCACGCTACGGCTATACCCGCAGCCAGAAGCGGTGGCCGCGGCGATCTGCTCGTTCCCCGACGTGGCCAGCGCGGTCGATTGCACCATCGCCACCATCCAGTCGGGCGTGCCCATTGCCCGCTGCGAACTGATGGACGCCAACGCCGTGCGCGCAGTCAACGCGCACGATCACCTGGGCCTGCCGCAAAGCCCGCTGCTGTTGATGGAGTTCCACGGCTCGCCCGCTGGCGTGCGCGAACAGGCGCAGACCGTGCAGGCCATAGCGCAGGACTTTCGCGGCTCGGACTTTGCCTGGGCCGACACCCCGGAAGAGCGCAGCCGGCTCTGGGCCGCGCGCCATCATGCCTACCTTTCCGCGCTGCAGACCCGTCCCGGCTGCCGCTGCGTGACCACCGACACCTGCGTGCCGATTTCCAAACTGGCGCAGAGTATCAACGCCACCGTCGAGGAGGCGCAGGCGGCCGGGCTGCCGTATTTCATCGTCGGCCACGTCGGCGACGGCAACTACCACATCGGCTACCTCATCGACCCGGCCCAACCCG
>JBFXEK010000174.1:2085-4712 GCA_050180155.1 Thiomonas sp.
ACCCGAGGAACGCGAGTTGGCCGAGCGGCTCAACGCCCAGCTCGTGCGCCGCGCGCTGGCGCTGGGCGGCACCTGCAGCGGCGAACACGGCATCGGCCTGCACAAGCAGGACTTTCTGCGCGAGGAGGCCGGCGACGACGCGATCGAACTGATGCGCACCCTCAAGCACGCGCTCGACCCCAAGGGCCTGTTCAACCCCGGGAAAATTTTTGTCTGACGGCGGTTGCCGGCCGCCGGCGCGTAGCCAACATCAGGCGGCGGACGGCGGCTCCACGGCCAAGAACAACTCGGCCAGCGCAACGCTCAGTTGCAGGCTGTCGAGTTCCCGAGCGAAAGCGCCAGAGCCAAAGCGCCGGTGAAGTCGAGCAGTTCGAACAAACCCCGTTCATTGCGGCGAAACACTTCGACGCTGCGGCGATCGGGGTCGATCAGCACGTACTCACGAACGAAACGATTTGCCGACAGAAGCACAGTGCATTCCCGCCGCGCTGCCGATACGGCACGACACCACTTTTTGGGCAACACAGCTTTGCTGCCGGCAGCGGCAAAAGCCGGGTTAGTCCTGCCCCGCTGCAGCGCAGCAAAGGCGATAATTCGTCAACAAATACAACAGATTTCCCCTGGACGGACTCGCCATGAACGCCCCTTTGAACCCCGACCTGGCTGCGCGCGCCGCGCGGCAGGCCGAAGTCGTCGCCGCGCTGGCGGCCGAATTGCCCGCCGAGGTGCTGCTGCATCAGCCCGAGGAGGTCACGCCCTACGAATGCGACGGCTTGAGCGCCTATCGGCGCAAACCGCTGGTGGTGGTGCTGCCGGAAACCGAGGCGCAGGTGGCGGCCACGCTGCGGGTGTGCCACCGGCTGCACGTGCCTGTGGTGGCGCGCGGCGCGGGCACCGGGCTGTCGGGCGGCGCGCTGCCGCATGAAGACGGCGTGCTGCTGGCGCTGGCGCGGTTCAACCGCATCAAGCGCATCGACCCGGTGGCGCGCACCGCCACCGTCGAGTGCGGCGTGCGCAATCTGGCGATTTCCGAAGCCGCCGCGCCCTACGGTCTGTTCTACGCCCCCGACCCGAGCAGCCAGATCGCCTGCACCATCGGCGGCAACATCGCCGAGAACTCCGGCGGCGTGCACTGCCTGAAATACGGCCTGACGGTGCACAACGTGCTGCAGGTGCGCGGCTACACCGTCGAGGGCGAGGCGGTGACCATCGGCAGCCTGGCGCCGGACTGCCCCGGGCCCGATCTGCTGGCCGTGGTGATCGGCAGCGAAGGCATGTTGATGGTGGCGACCGAAGTCACGGTCAAGCTGTTGCCCAAGCCGGTGTTGGCGCGCTGCATCATGGCCAGCTTCGACGACGTGCGCAAAGCCGGCGACGCGGTGGCGCAAATCATCGCCGCGGGCATCATCCCCGCCGGGCTGGAAATGATGGACCAGCCGATGACGGCGGCCGCAGAAGCCTTCGTCCATGCCGGCTACGACCTCGACGCCAAGGCGATTCTGCTGTGCGAGTCCGACGGCACGCCCGAAGAAGTCGAGGAAGAAATCGGCCGCATGACCGCGGTGCTCACGCAGTGCGGCGCCACGGCGCTCAAGTGCAGCGACAGCGAAGCCGAGCGCTTGCGCTTTTGGAGTGGGCGCAAAAACGCCTTTCCCGCCAGCGGCCGCATCTCCCCCGATTACTACTGCATGGACGGCACGATTCCGCGCAAGCGCGTGGCCGACATGCTCGCCGCCATCGAGGCGATGCAGAGCAAATACGGGCTGCGCTGCGTCAACGTGTTTCACGCCGGCGACGGCAACCTGCACCCGCTGATCCTGTTCGACGCCAACCAGCCTGGCGAGCTGCGCCGCGCCGAGGAGTTCGGCGCCGAAATCCTCGAAACCAGCGTCGCCATGGGCGGCACGATCACCGGCGAGCACGGCGTGGGGTTCGAAAAAATCAACTCCATGTGCGTGCAGTTCAGTGCCGAGGAGCGCGAGCAGTTCTTCGCCCTGCGCCGCGCGTTCGACCCGAGCGAGACGCTCAACCCCGGCAAGCAGATCCCCACCCACGCGCGCTGCGCCGAATACGGCAAGATGCACGTGCGCGGCGGGCTGCTGCCGTTTCCCAACATTCCGCGGTTCTGACCTGCTTTCCCGCACCGCGCGGCGCCAGCCGGGCCTTGTCTGCCCGTGCATTCCTGGCCGCGCCGTGCGTGCAGTGAAACGACGATGCAAGCAGACGATCTCATCCCCCTTTGGCAAGACCTGGTACGCGACGCCGCGGCACGCGGCGAGCACATCCGCATCCACGGCGGCAACAGCAAAGCGCCGTGGATGCCGGCGGTGCAGCACAGCGGCGCCGAAACCGCCGAGCACACCCTGGACACCACGCAACTGGCCGGCATCACGCATTACGAGCCGACCGAGCTGGTGATCACCGCGCGCGCGGGCACGCCGCTGGCCGAAATCGAAGCCGCGCTGGCCGCGCACCAGCAATTCCTGCCGTTCGAGCCGCCGCACTTCGCCCGCTTCGGCGCGAGCACGGCCACCGTCGGCGGCATGGTCGCCTGCGGTCTGAGCGGCCCGGCGCGCATGAGCGTCGGGGCGGTGCGCGACTACGTGCTCGGCGCCAGCCTGCTCAAC
>JBFXEK010000175.1:0-4710 GCA_050180155.1 Thiomonas sp.
GTCGGCCAGCCGGGCGCTGACATCGAGGTCGCGGCGAGCGTCGTCGCGGCTGCGCGCCACCGTGTCCAGCCCGCGCCAGCCCAGCGCCGCGACCACCGCCAGAATGGTCACCGCCACCAGCAGTTCGATCAAGGTAAAGCCCGCCGGGCGCGCGCGCTGCATTCACAAATTCCCGATGATGGTCACCACCCGCCATGCGCTCCAGCCGCTGACGTCGCGCACCTCGACCTGCACCCGGCGAAAGTTGGGGTTGGGTGTAGGCATGACATCCACCGTCACGGTAAACGGCACACCCGCCTGGACGCAGCCGCTGCTACTCTGCCCGACGGCAAGAAACGTCTTGCTCAGCCGCTGGTCGACCAAAAAATTCTGCGCGCACTGCTCGGCCAGCACCGTCTGGCGGTAGCGCTGCGCATCGTCGCTGACCTGGCTTGCGGCGCGCATCGCCGCCAGCAGGGCGATGGCCACCACCGCCAGCGCCACCAGAACTTCGAGCAGCGTGAAGCCATGCCGCCGCATCGCCGCGGCGCCCTGCGCCGGCCGCTGCCATCGTGTCATGACCCGACGCGCTGCACGACAAACGGCGCAAAACCGTCGCTGGACACGACTTCGCCGTGCGTACCGTCGGACAGCACCACCTGCACCGCGCCGCCCACTGGCTCGGGGCCAAACAACAGCCAGCCCGGCGGCACACCCAGCGCGGCCGACGCGGCAGCGCGCAAGTGCACCGACACGTCTGCGGCGGCGTATTGCGCCTGCCTGGGCGGCTCACCCAGCGCCAAACGCCAATTCGCCGGCGCCGGCTCGGAGCGCGCGCCCAGCCAGGGCCAGCGACGCGGACGGAGCATATCGACCTCCACCGGCTCCCAGCCCTGCGGCCCCATTTGCACGAACGCATACCCCGCAGGCCCGCTGGCCCAGGCCAACGGCACGCCGGTTTGCGCCGCATACTGCCGCGCCGCGTCGAACAGCGCCGCCAGCCGCTGCGCCTCGCGCTGCATCTGCGCGTTTTGCGACGGTGGCAACGCCAGCGCCGCCAGTGCCGTGACCATGCCGACGATGATCAGCGCGACGAGCATTTCGAGGAGGGTGAACCCCCACGCTTGGCGCAGCCGCGCCGGCGCTGCCCCCCAAGGGGGCTGGCCCTGCCTTGGGACGGCCCGGCAGCAGGGCCGGGTGAACCCCCATCCAGGCCGCTGCGCGATGGGCTGTGCAGGGCTATTGCCAGCTGCCGATGTCGGCATTGGCCCCCTCGCCGCCGGGTTTGCCGTCTGCACCATAGCTGAACACATCGACCGGGCCTTTGACTCCCGGGTTGAGGTATTGATAGGGGTGACCCCAGGGATCGGTCGGGAGTTTTTCCAGGTAGGGCTTCCAGTTCGCCGGGATCGGCGGCGTCGTCGGCTTGACCACCAGCGCCTGCAGTCCCTGCTGCTGCGTCGGGTACATGCCGTTGTCGAGCTTGTACAGCTTCAGCGCCTGCATGATGGTGGCGATGTCGGTTTTCGCCGCAGTCACCCGCGCCTCGTCGGTGCGACCGATGATGTTGGGCACGATCAGTGCCGCCAGCACGCCCATGATGACCAGCACCACCATGAGCTCGATGAGCGTGAAGCCGCGCTGCCGCCGCCCCCTGGAGGCGGCAGAGGCCACGGCAACACCCTCAACGCAAGGACTCGGGACGGATTTCATCGACGCTCACCTTTCTACACGGATAATAAAGGCGTGATGCGACGCTCTCCGACCCAAGCCCCTGCGCTGCACGGCGTTTCTGCACGTGGCAGCCGCCGGCTGGCTTTCGTGTTCGCGCTGGCGCTGGCGTTCGCCAGTGCGGCGCTGGCGGTCAGCTGGACGTTGCGTCTGATCGCCAGCCCGCAGCCGGTGCCTGCCGATGCCCAAATCGTCGGCGCGCTGCCACCCGATGAGGCCGCGCAGCAGGCAGCGCGGCTGTTCGGCGCCGAGCCGCTTGCCACCAGCGGGACTGCGGCACCCGCCCGCTTCCGCCTTTACGGTGTCATCGCCGGCGGCGACCGCGGCGCCGCGCTCATCGGCATCGACGCTGCGCCACCGCGTGCCGTGCGCGTCGGCGAGACGGTCGCTCCCGGCGTGGTGCTGCGCGCCACCGGCTACCGTATGGTCTGGCTGGAGCATGACGGCGTACGCCAGCAGCTCAAAATGGAACCGCCGAGTGCGCAACCTGCCTCCCCCGCGGTGGGCACACCCGGATTGCCGCAATTTGCCCCTCCAGGCATCGCCCCGCCGGCGCTGACCCCGGCCATCCCCGCAGTGCCGCGGGAAGATCGTCCTGAATAAAGCGCCAACACGCCCGCGCGCTGCTTCTATCCAGTGCAGCCGCATACTGCTTTTTTATAATGTCGAGCATTGTGTCGCGCCGAATCGCCCCCATGTGGGTAAAAATCCGCCGAGTTCCGGCGCCACCCGACTTTCACAGGATTCCACCATGCCGATCTACGCCTATCGATGCGATGCTTGCGGCCATACCATGGACGCACTGCAAAAAATGTCCGACGCCCCGCTGACCGTCTGCCCGCAATGCGGCAAGCCTGCGCTGCACAAGCAGGTCACCGCCGCCGGCTTTCAGCTCAAAGGCTCGGGCTGGTATGCCACCGACTTCAAGGGCGGAGGAGCTGCGG
Organism: Thiomonas sp.; assembly: GCA_050180155.1. Classification (GTDB taxonomy): domain Bacteria; phylum Pseudomonadota; class Gammaproteobacteria; order Burkholderiales; family Burkholderiaceae_C; genus Thiomonas. The sequence continues at coordinate 2,655 of JBFXEK010000175.1, forward strand.
CCACGGCCGCGTCGGCCGACTCTGCCGCGCCCGCGCCGGCCTGCGGTGCGTCGTGTGCCTGCGGCTAAATCCTGCCGGAGTGCGGCGGGATGCCGCGGAATTTTCAACCGAACGTCCGCAACCGAATGCGAGCAATGCAAACTTTTTCTCCCCGCCGCCGGCTCCGGCCCGAGACGGCAGCGGCGTTTGCAGGCCCGCACCGCGTTTTTGGCGCCTGACCAGCGGCGTACCTTGCCCTGCCGCTGCCCGTCCACCGATCCGAACGCCTTCCGCCCCGCGGCAGGTGGCTTTGCTCCATGAGCGTGAAAAACATTTTCATCGCCGGCATGCTGGTCTGGCTGCCGTTGACCATCACCATCTGGGTGTTGTGGCAGCTCCTGGCGGTGTTCGACGGCATTTTCCGCGCCGTGGTCGGCGCGTTGAGCACGGTGGCTCCCGGCTTGTCGCCGGCGATGGACAAGTTGGTGGGCATCCCCGGCGTGGGCGTGGTGCTGGTGCTCGCGGCCATTTTTCTCACCGGCCTGGCCGTGGCGAACATGGTGGGTCAATGGTGGCTGGCTCGCTGGGACGCGCTGATGGCGCGCATCCCTCTGGTCAAAACCATCTACAGCAGCGTCAAGCAGGTTTCCGACACGCTGTTTTCGAGCAACGGCAACGCCTTTCGCAAGGCACTGCTGGTGCAGTATCCGCGGCCAGGGTCGTGGACCATTGCGTTCCAGACCGGTGTGCCCGGGGGTGAGGTCGCGGCGCTGCTGCCCGGCGACCACGTCAGCGTTTACGTACCGACGACGCCCAACCCGACCTCCGGGTTTTTTCTCGTGCTGCCACGCAGCGACGTGGTCGAGCTGCAAATGAGCGTCGATGCTGCGCTCAAATACATCATTTCGATGGGGGTCGTCGCCCCCGCCGCGCCGGGTCATCCGCATGGGCGTTGACGCACTGCGGCGGCCTGCATCGCAACATTCCCCCGCCCGCGCCACGCTGGACGCGGCGGCTGTCCACTGAAAGAACCGTTCCATCATGAGTCTGCGTAGCCAATACTGCGGTCGAGTCACCGAAGCCCTGCTGGGGCAAAGCGTTTCCCTGTGCGGCTGGGTGCAGCGCCGCCGTGACCACGGCGGGGTGATTTTCATCGACCTGCGCGACCGCGAAGGCGTGGTGCAGGTGGTGTGCGACCCCGACCGGCCGCAAATGTTCGCCACCGCCGAGAGCCTGCGCAACGAGTTCTGCATCCAGGTGCAGGGCGTGGTGCGCGAGCGCCCGGCCGGCACCGAAAACGAGGCGATGACGTCGGGCAAGATCGAAGTGCTGTGCCACGACATCGTCGTGCTCAACCCGTCGGTGACGCCGCCGTTCCAGCTCGACGACGACAACCTGTCGGAAACCACCCGGCTGACCCACCGCGTGCTCGACCTGCGCCGCCCGCAGATGCAGCACAACCTGATGCTGCGCTACCGCGTGGCGATGGCCGTGCGCCGCTATCTGGACGCGCAGGGCTTCATCGACATCGAAACCCCGATGCTCACCAAGAGCACCCCCGAGGGCGCGCGCGACTACCTGGTGCCCAGCCGGGTGCACGACGGGCATTTTTACGCCCTGCCGCAGTCGCCGCAGTTGTTCAAGCAAATGCTGATGGTGTCGGGCTTCGACCGCTACTACCAGATCACCAAGTGCTTCCGCGACGAAGACCTGCGCGCCGACCGCCAGCCCGAGTTCACCCAGATCGACTGCGAAACCTCATTCCTCACCGAGCAGGAAATCCGCGACCTGTTCGAAAACATGATCCGCAGCGTGTTCAAGGAGACGCTGGGGGTCGAGCTGGCCAACCCCTACCCGGTGATGACCTACGCCGAGGCGATGGCGCGCTTCGGCTCGGACAAGCCCGACCTGCGGGTGAAGCTGGAGTTCACCGAACTCACCGACGTGATGGCCGATGTGGACTTCAAGGTGTTTGCCGCGCCGGCGTCCACCCCGGGCGGGCGGGTGGTGGCGCTGCGCGTGCCCGGCGGCGGCGAAATGAGCCGCAGCGAAATCGACGCCTACACCGAGTTCGTCA
>JBFXEK010000176.1:0-4703 GCA_050180155.1 Thiomonas sp.
GGGCGGATCGACCCCCAGCTCCAGCTGCGCGGCAACCGCATCGAGCCGGCGGAAAACGATGCCGCGCAGCGCGCGCAACCCGGCGTCGGCGACAGCGCGCTGAGCACGCACACCCTGGCCGCCGGTGACACCCGGCTGGTCGCCTACGTCGTGCCCGCGCCCGGTGCGGCAGTGCCCGATGTCGCGGCGCTGCGCCAAGCCTTGCGCCAGCGGCTGCCGCACTACATGGTGCCGCAGCACATCGTGCCGTTGGCCGCGCTGCCGCGGCTACCCAACGGCAAACTCGACCGCGCCGCGCTGCCCGCGCCGGCAGCCGCAGAGACCGCCGTCGCGCCCGCGGCCACCTCGCTGCCGCTGACCGCCGCGGAGCAGCGCATCGCCGCCATCTGGAGCGAGCTGCTGGGCGTGCCGCAAGTGCTGCGCACCGACAATTTCTTCGACCTCGGCGGGCATTCGCTGCTGGCCGTGCGCGCCGTGCTCGCCATCGAACAGCAGCTCGGTTGGCGCATCGCGCCGCAGCGCCTGGTCGTCGAGAGCCTGGGGCAGATCGCCCGTCCTGACGCCGCAGGCGCTGCGCAGGCTGCCTGAACGCCACATGCCGGCCACCGACGCCCTCGGCCAGCGCTTTGCCGCCGCCGGCGGCGAAGCGCGCATCGCCAGCCTGGTTCCCAGCCTGACCGAAACCCTGTTCGCCCTCGGCCTGGGACCGCAGATGGTGGCGCGCACCGGCTTTTGCATTCATCCGCGCAGCGCCGTGCGCGCCGTGGCCAAAGTCGGCGGCACCAAGGATGTCGATCTGGCCGCATTGCGCGCGCTGCGGCCGACGCACGTGCTGGTCAACATCGACGAAAACACCCGCGAGACGGTGGACGCGCTGCGCGGCTTCGTCCCGCACATCGTCGTCACCCACCCGCAGTCGCCTGCGGACAACGTGCCGCTGCTGCAGTTGCTCGGCGAGGTGTTCGGCGGCGTGCCCGGCGTGGCCGCACGCGCGCAGGCGCTGCGCCAACGTATGCGCGCCGTGCTGCGCACGCTGCAGCCACCGTCGGCGCCACCGCGCCGCGTGCTCTACCTGATCTGGCGCGCGCCGTGGATGACGGTGGCGCGCGACACCTACATCAGCCGCAGCCTGGCCGCCGTCGGCTGGCACACCCTGCCCGATGTGCACGGCGGCGACGGCCTGCAACAACCCGGGCGCACCCGCTACCCGGTGTTCGACTGGGACGCGCCGTGGCTGGAAACGGTCGATCTGGTGCTGCTGCCCAGCGAGCCGTACCGCTTCCGCCCCGCGCACGCCGACGAGGTGCGCGCGGGGCTGGCGGCCCGCGCGCTGCACGCCGACGTGCACTGCATCCCCGGAGAATGGGCGAGCTGGTACGGCGTGCGCGCCATCGACGGTCTGCAACGGCTCGCCGCCTGCGCCCGCGACGTCACAGCCGCGAGCGTGCAAACACGCTGCGGTGCCGCTGCGCCCGGTACTGCCAGCCCAGCAGCAAAAAACCGACGACCGGAACCAGCAGATCCGGCAACGCCCACAGCCCCGCCCGGCCCGCAGGTTGACTGAGCAGCCCGCCGACGATCCACACCGTCGGTCCGCTCAGCGCCGCCAGCCGCATGCCCACCCCGCCGAACGCGCTGGCCACCCCCGTGACCGCAAACCCCAGCGCCGCCAGGCCGAGCTGCCGATGCGCCCAGTCCGCAGCGCCCAGCGGCAGCGCCAGCAGTGCCGCAACCCAGACGAATTCCACCCCGACGCAACAGAGCAAAAACCACTGCAGCAGGACTTGCGCCAGCCGCAACGGGTGCAGCGTGCGCCGCGCAGCGAGCAGCGCCAAAGCAGCCAGTATCAGCCCGAGCAGCAGCAGTGTCGGCGTGCGGTACGCCAAGGCCAGATGCCAAACCATGGCTGTCATCGCGGTCTGGCCTGCGGATCAATGCGACGAATCCGCCGCCGTCCGATCCTCGATGCCGACGTCCAGCGCCACCAAAAACCGCGACACCATGTTGTACGCCGCGATCACGCCGACGAGTTCGACCACCTGCTGCCGCGGCAGCAGCGAGCGCACCGCGGCGAAATGCGCCTCGCTCACCCGCACCCGCCGCGTCATGTCGTACGCCAACGCCATCACCGCGCGCTCGCGCGGCGAAAACGCCAACCGGTTGTCCACCGCCGCGGGGATGTCGTGCAGCAGCGCGAGTTGCTCGGCGCTGCCACCGGCGGCGAGGAAGGGCTGGGCATGGTGCATGAACTCGTAATCGGCACCGTTGAGCCGCGCCACCACGCAGATGGCCAGCTCGCGCAGTGCCGGGTCCAGGTCGAGCTCGCCGCGCACCGCGCCGAGCATGGCGTTCCAGCCGCGGGCGAGTGCCGGGCTGTGCAGCAGCATGCGGTCCAGATTGAGCAGTTCGCCGCCACGTCGCTGCCGGATGGCGGTCACCAGGTCTTCGGGCTCGGCGTGATTTTGCGGCAGGTAGGCGATGCGCGGCATGGTTGACAGCGGGCAAATGAAGACGATGATGCGCAATGTAGCCTCATCGGCGCGGAAGGGCCAACTGCTTGAAAATCGCCGCCAGCGCCGCATGTTCGATCCAGATCGTTGGACCAAGCGTGCGTCGCGCCGCTCATCAGCCATCCGGCTTCACCGCAACATCCCTCGCGAGTCCCTGCCATGCTCATCGTCTGCCCCCACTGCGCCACCCTCAACCGTGTTCCTGACGACCGGCTGCACGACGCCCCTGTCTGCGGCCACTGCGGCCAGGAGCTGCTACCTGCCGCGCCCATCGTGCTCACCGACGCCAATTTCGACCGCTTCATCGCCAAGAGCGAATTGCCGGTGCTGGTCGACTTTTGGGCCGAGTGGTGCGGCCCGTGCAAAATGATGGCGCCGCAATTCGCCCAGGCGGCCAAGCTGCTACAGGGCCGTGCCGTGCTCGCCAAGGTGGACACCGACGCCAATCCGCAGATTTCGGTGCGCAGCCGCATCCGCAGCATCCCCACCCTGGCGCTATACCGCGGCGGGCAGGAAATCAAACGCCAGTCCGGGGTGATGCCGGCGCAGGAACTGGTGCGCTGGGCTGGGGTGTGATCGGCGCAGCGTCAACCGGTTGCCTGCCGCGTCAACGCCGCGTTGACCCTGCGTTCATGCCGCGCCAGCAGCAGGTTTTACCCGCGGCTTCGGCCGTTTCGCCGCAGCCGCCTTGGCGCCGGTTTTCTCGGCGGGTTTGCCGCGCTTGGCTGCTACCGGGGCTGCTGGCCGGGCTGCGCCAGAGCCGGCAGGCGCAGCAGCGGCGGGAGCGACCGCAGCCGTCGGCGTCGCGGCAAACCCGTCCTGCAGCGCCTTGGCGGTCAGTTCGGTGAACTGCTGTGTCATAGTCGTCCACCACTGCATCGGATCGAACAGCGACGACGCCGCGGTTTCGGCCTGCGCTGCTGCCGGCGCCGCGCCGCTGGCCGGCCCTGCCACTTTTTGCGCGAACTCCTGCAAATCGACGTTCATCGATTTGAGCGCCTGCAGCGTCATGCGCTGCACCTCCAGCGCCTGAACCATGTTTTGCGTCAGGCGCGCATTGGTTTCGAGCCAGCTCAACACGGCTTTGAGGTCGGTGATTTTTTGCTCGATCTCGGCAACGTCCAGCGTCGGCGCCACCCAGTTGGCAAACTGTCCGGGCATGCCGCTGCCTTTGAGCAGAGTCTGAAAAAACTCCATTCCTGGAATGAAGTCCTTGAACTCGGGAGTCCGTGCCATGATGGTTCGCGTCGCTGTCCTGCCGTACCGGCAGCATACCCGCTGCGCCGCGCGGTGACCACCCCGCCACGGCGTCAGCCGGCACAATACCGCGCATGTCGTCGTTTCCCCTTGCCGCGGCTGTCCAGACCCCGGGCGGGCCGCAGCCATGACGCCGCGGTCGTCACGCCAAGCGGCGGCGTGGGCGGCCGCGCTGCTGCTGGCCGCGCTCGTCGCCGCGGTGCATCTGCTCGTGCTACGCTGGCTCAGCGGTGCACTGCATCGCACCGACGGTTTGCGACTTGCGCCGCCGGTCTACACCGTGCTGCTCAAACCCGCGCCGCCACCGCCAGCGCCGCCACCGGTCAAGACGACGCCTCCTGCACCACCACCGCCGCCGACCCCGCCACTTGCTGCGCCTGCGGCCGTTGCGCCGGTCGTAACCGCCTCCAGCGCAGCGCCTGCGCCCAGCGCGCCCACCGCTGCAGCCGAGACCGCGTCGCACGCCGTCGCGGCCGACGGCAGCCAGTCCGGCGCGCCAGTGGCCACGCCCAACCCGCCGGCAAGCGCCGTTGCCGCCGCGAACGCGCCGTCAGCCGCGGCGTCGGCGGCAGCGCCACCCTCCACGACGGAAGACGACTGGCCGCCGTCCACCCGGCTGAGCTACACCCTCAGCGGCCACTGGCGCGGCAAGCTGCACGGCAGCGGCGCGCTGGTGTGGACGGTCGACGACGGCCGCTACGAAGTCACGCTGTCGGGCAGCGCTCTCCTCAGTTTTGCCTACCGCAGCAGCGGCCGCATCGACGGCGACTGGCTGGCGCCGGATCATTACAGCGAGCGCGTGTTCACGCGCGAGAAATCGGTGCGTTTCGACCGCGCCGACGGCACCGTGCGTTTCAGCGCCAGCCCGGACGTGGTGCCGCTGCAGCCGCACGTGCAGGACAGCGCCAGTCTGTTCGTGCAAATCGCTCACCGCCT
>JBFXEK010000177.1:0-4703 GCA_050180155.1 Thiomonas sp.
TGCTGCGCCGGCAGCAGGTCGACCATTTCGTTGAGTTCGGCGCGCAAAAAACTCCAACCGCGCTGCAGGTGCCGCAGCAGCGAGTGCGATTTGTACTGGGTGATGACGCCGATGCGGCGAATGCCCGAATTGACACAGTTGGACAAGGCGAAGTCGATGATGCGGAACTTGCCGCCGAAGTACACCGCCGGCTTGGCCCGTTTGTCGGTGAGCTGCTTCAGACGTGAGCCGCGACCGCCTGCCAGCACCAGGGCGATGGAGCGGCGTACCAGCATGTGTGGCTGCATCTGCCGGTCTTGCAGCGTAATCGGGGGCATGGAACGGTTTTCATTCATGGCTCGGTCTCCTGGTCGTATCTGGGCGCAAGCAAACGTCTGCCGGCGGCGCCTTGCGCCGGCTGGGGGTTCAAGTCATCACACTGGGCGCCTCCATACCGGTCCAGTGGCGGATGCGCGCGACTTGTTCTGCCAGCGCGGCCAGCGGGGCGAGCGCCTGCTGCACCGGCAGATCGTGCCGCGCCGGGTCGGGCTCGTGGCGTTCGAGGTAAACGCGCAGCGTCGCCCCCTCGGTGCCGGTGCCCGACAGGCGAAGCACCACGCGCGAGCCGCTTTGCAGGATGATGCGCACCCCTTGGCGCTGCGTGACGCTGCCGTCGGTCGGGTCGGTGTAGGCGAAATCGTCGGCGACGGCCACCGCTTGGCCTGCCAGCAGCGTGCCGGGCAGCGCCGGCAGGGTGGCGCGCAGTTCGCGCATCAGTGCTTCGGCACGGTCGGTGGCGATGCCTTCGTAATCGTGACGCGAGTAGACGCAGCGGCCATGCGCACGCCACAACCCGCGCACCAGCGATTCGACCGATTCGCCGGTGACGGCGATGAGGTTGAGCCAGAACAGAATCGCCCACAACCCGTCTTTTTCGCGGATGTGATCCGAGCCGGTGCCGTAGCTCTCCTCGCCGCACAGCGTCACCTTGCCGGCGTCGAGCAGGTTGCCGAAAAATTTCCAGCCAGTGGGCGTCTCGAAGCAGGCGATGCCCAGCGCCCGGGCGACGCGATCGACCGCGGTGGACGTGGGCATCGACCGCGCCACGCCGGCCAGGCCGCGGGCGTAGCCTGGAATGCGTGTGGCGTGCGCGGCGAGTACGGCCAGGCTGTCCGACGGCGAGACGACGAAATTGCGGCCGACGATCATGTTGCGGTCGGCATCGCCGTCCGTCGCCGCGGCCATGTCGGCGGCGTCGGCCGACTGCATGAAGGCGATGAGCTCGCCGGCGTTGACCGGGTTGGGGTCGGGGTGCAGCCCGCCGAAATCTTCGCGCGGCTCGGCGTGGATCACGGTGCCCGCAGGGGCGCCGAGTTCGTCTTCGAGCAGCGCCTTGGCGTAAGGCCCGCCGACGGCCCACATGGTGTCCACCCGCAGGCGAAAGCCGCGGGCGAACAGCGCGCGGATGGCGTCGAAGTCGAACAGCGACCGTTGCACCGCGGCGTAATCGGCCACCGGGTCGATGATCTCCACCGTGGTGTCGAGCAGCCGGTGCATGCCCAGCGCGTGCAGCGGCAGGTCGGCGCTGTCGATGGTGTGGATCTGCCGCAGCTCGCGGGTGCGGGCGTACACCGTCTCGGTGAACGCCTCGGGCGCCGGGCCGCCGTTGGCGACGTTGTATTTGATGCCGAAATCGCCTTGCGGCCCACCGGGATTGTGGCTGGCCGAGAGCACGATGCCCCCGCTGGCGCCGCGGCGGCGGATGATGGCGCTCATCGCCGGAGTGGACACGATGCCGTTCTGCCCGACGAGCACGCGCGCGTAGCCATGCGCTGCGGCCATGCGCAAAATGCTCTGGATCGCCACGCGGTTGTAGTAACGGCCGTCGCCGCCGAGTACCAGCGTTTTGCCGTGCGCATCGCCGATCACGTCGAACAGCGCCTGGACGAATTGTTCGAGGTAACCCGGCTGCTCGAACACCTGGACTTTTTTGCGCAGCCCGGAGGTGCCGGGGCGCTGTCCTTCAAACGGGATGACGGGGCGAGTGATGCGGTTCATGCGCAGTCCTCTGTCGTTGTTGTATTGGTGGTGAGCTCGCGGCTGGCGACCCAAAAACTGGTGGGTGCCAGCGTTTCATGAGCATCCAACGCCCGCCGGCCGGGGCTGCGCGCGGTCGCACCGATTCCGTCGCGCCCTTGGCCGCTACGCGGGTGGATGTCGTTGTCCAGTCTAAGCACCCAATGCCCCGGCGGCAGGGTGAAGACGGTGCTTTGCGTGCCAGCATTGATCAGCATCAGAACCGCGTGCGGCAGGCTGGCGTCGCACAGGCTGAGCATGAAGGCGCCGCCGTCCTGCGCGTTCCAGGCGTCGATGGTCATCGGCCGGCCGTCGGGCTGTAGCCAGCGGGCCACGCAGCCGCTGCCAGCGGCGACGTCGCGCCACCAGTGCCGGCTTTGCAGCACGGGCAGGGCGCGGCGCAACGCCAGCACTTCGCGGACGAAATCGTGCAGCGCCCAGTCGGCTTGCGCCCAGTCGATCCACGACACCGGGTTGTCCTGGCAGTAGGCGTTGTTGTTGCCCTGCTGGCTATGGCCGAGTTCGTCACCGGCCAGCAGCATCGGCGTGCCCAGCGACAACAACAGCACGGCCAGCAGCGCCCGGCTCTGCCGCGCCCGCGCCAGACGCACGTCGGCGCGGTCGGTCGGGCCTTCCACGCCGTTGTTGATGCTCAGATTGTGGCCGTGGCCGTCGCGGTTGTCTTCGCCGTTGGCCTGGTTGTGCCGCTGCGCGTAGCTGACCAGATCGCGCAGGGTGAAACCGTCGTGCGCGGTAATGAAGTTCACGCTGCTGCTGGGCTCGCGCCGCGACGGCGCGAACGCATCGCTCGACCCGGCCAGCCGTGTGGCCAGCTCGCCGCGCGTGCTCGAATGCCGCAGCCAGAAACCGCGCTGGGTGTCGCGAAAACGATCGTTCCATTCCAGCCAGCACGGCGGAAAGCCGCCGACCTGGTAGCCGCCGTGCCCCAGATCCCACGGCTCGGCGATGAGCACACGATCGCGCAGCACCGGGTCTTGCGCCACCGCGCTCAAAAACGCGCCGTCGGCGCGAAAGCCGCCGCCATCGGCCACAGCGGCACGCCCCAGCGTGGTGGCCAAATCGAAGCGGAAGCCGTCGACGCCGTATTCCTCGACCCAGCGCCGCAGACTGTCCATGACCAGGCGCAGCACCAGCGGCTGGTTGAGGTTGAGGCTGTTGCCGCAGCCGGTGAAATCGGCGTAGCGGCTGTGGTCGTGCGGGTCGAGCTGGTAGTACAGCGCATTGTCGATGCCACGCAGCGACAGCATCGGGCCGTTTTCGTCGAGCTCGGCGGTGTGGTTGTAGACCACGTCGAGCAGCACTTCGAAGCCGGCGGCGTGCAGCGCGTCGATCATCGCGCGCAGCTCGGTGCGCGGCGTAGTGCCCGGCTGGCCGCTCCACAACCGCGGCTCGGGCGCGCTCCAGGCGACCGGACTGTAGCCCCAATAATTGCTCAACCCCATGTGTAGCAGCCGGGCCTCATCGGCGCGCGCGGCCACCGGCAGCAGCTCGACCGTGGTGACGCCGAGCTCGCGCAGGTGGCGCAGGCTGGCTGGGTGCGCCAGCCCGGCGTAGCTGCCACGCAGCGCAGCGGGCACGTCGGGATGCTGTGCGGTGAAGCCTTTGACGTGTAATTCGTAGATTACGCGCTGCGCCGGATCGACCGCCGCGTGTGCCCGCGCCGGCGGCGGCAAGTCGGCGACGACGCGCGCTTTGATCGCGCTGGCGGCGTTGTCGCGCGGGTCGGGCAAGGCGGGGTTGTCGGGGCGGTGGCCGAGGTGCAGATCGCTGCCGTCGTAACGACCGACGATGTCGCGAGCGTAGGGATCGAGCAGCAGCTTGGCCGGGTTGAAGCGCATCCCCGACGCCGGATCCCAAGGGCCGTGCACCCGCCAGCCGTACACCAGCCCTTCGCCGAAACCGCTGTCGGCGGCGAGCACGCCCTGCCAAATGCCGTGGCGTTTGACCGGCATGGGCAAGCGGGCGATTTCTTCGCGGCCCGCAGCATCGAACAGGCAGAGCTCGACCGCGTGCGCATGCGGCGCGGCCAACGCGAAGTGGATGCCGTCGGGATGCAGCTGCGCGCCCAGCGTGGTCACTTCGCGGGCGCGCAACGCCAGCTCCCGCAGCGGCTTGGACGGGCGGCTCATGATGCGGGGCGCAGCACGACGCAGGCCAGCGGCGGCAGCGTCAGCCGCAGCGAAAACGGCCGGTGGTGCAGCGGCTCGGGCTGGGCCATCTCGGGTGCGGGCGCCATGCCGCTGCCGCCGTATACCACGTCGTCGGTGTGGATCAACACTTCCCAGCGGCCGCCGTGCGCCACGCCCACGGCGTAACCCGGACGCGGCACCGGGGTGAAATTGCACAGCACGACCAGGCGGCTGCCGTCGGCGGCGATGCGCTCGTACGCGAGCACCGAGTGGCTGGCGTCGTCGTGGGTGATCCAGGCAAAGCCCGCGGGATGGTGGTCGCGCTGGTGCAGCGCGGCGTGGGCGCGGTAAGTCAGGTGGAGGTCGCGCACCAGGCGCTGGATGCCACGGTTTTCGGCGTGCTGCAGCGCCTCCCAGTCGAGGCCGAAGTCGGCCTGCCACTCACCGGCCTGGGCGAATTCGTCACCCATGAACAGCAGTTTTTTGCCCGGATGGGTG
>JBFXEK010000178.1:0-4661 GCA_050180155.1 Thiomonas sp.
CCCTGCGGGAATTCCTTTTCGGTGGCTTTGCGCACCGCCGGCGCGGTTTCCGGGCGACGCAGCCCGGTGGTGCGTTTGTCCAGCAGCGCAGGCAGGTCGATGCCGTCGATCAGATCGACCGGGTCGAGGACGTTGCCTTCGCTCTTGCTCATTTTCTTGCCGTGGGCGTCGAGCACCAGGCCGTGGATGTAGACGTCGCGGAAGGGCACCTTGCCGGTGAAATGGGTGGTCATCATGATCATGCGCGCCACCCAGAAAAAAATGATGTCGTACCCGGTGACCAGCACAGAGGACGGCAGAAACAGCCGCAGTTCGGGCGTGTCCTGCGGCCAACCCAGGGTGGAAAACGGCACCAGCGCCGATGAGTACCAGGTGTCGAGCACGTCGGCGTCGCGCCGCAGCGCGCCGGTGTAGCCGGCGGCTTTGGCCTTGTCCCGCGCTTCGTTTTCGTCGCGGGCGACGAACACCTCGCCGCCGTCGCCGTACCAGGCCGGGATCTGGTGTCCCCACCACAGTTGCCGGGAGATGCACCAATCCTGGATGTTGGCCATCCACTGGTTGAAAGTGTTGACCCAGTTCTCGGGCACGAAGCGCACCGCGCCCGAGGCGACGGCGTCGATCGCTTGTTGCGCCAGGCTCTTGCCGTCGGCGCCGGGTTTGGTCGTGGCGACGAACCATTGATCCGACAGCATCGGCTCGACGATCTGCCCGGTGCGGCCGCAGCGCGGCACCATCAGCTTGTGTTTTTTCACCTCGACCAGCAGCCCCAGCCGCTCGAATTCGGCGACCACGCGCTGGCGCGCCTCGAAGCGGTCCAGGCCGCGGTACGCCTCAGGCGCGTTGTCGTTGACCGTGGCGCGGCCGGTGAAAATCGAAATCATCGGCAGGCCGTGGCGCTGCGCGACGGCGTAGTCGTTGAAGTCGTGCGCCGGGGTGACCTTGACCACGCCGGTGCCGAAGTCCTTGTCCACGTAGCTGTCGGCGATCACCGGCACCAGCCGCCCGGTGATCGGCAGCCGCACCTGCCGGCCGACGAGGTGGCGGTAGCGCGCGTCCTGCGGGTGCACCATCACCGCGGTGTCGCCGAGCATGGTTTCGGGCCGGGTGGTGGCGACGACGACCGACTCGCTGGGGTCGTCGGCCATCGGGTAACGCAGCAGCCAGAGCTGGCCGTCTTCTTCGTGGCTTTCGACCTCCAGGTCGCTGACCGAGGTGTCGAGCACCGGGTCCCAGTTGACCAGACGCTTGCCGCGGTAGATCAGCCCTTCTTCGTACAGCCGCACGAAGGTTTCGACCACGACTTTCGACAGCCGCTCGTCCATCGTGAAATATTCGTGCGACCAGCTCACCGAGTCGCCCAGCCGGCGCATCTGCCGGGTGATGGTGTCGCCCGACTGCTGCTTCCACTCCCACACCTTGGCGATGAATTTTTCGCGTCCGAGGTCGTGCCGGCTCATGCCCTGCGTCTGCAATTGCCGCTCGACCACGATCTGTGTGGCAATCCCGGCATGGTCGGTGCCGGGAACCCACAGGGCGTTGAAGCCGCGCATGCGGTGATAGCGGGTGAGGGCGTCCATCACCGTCTGGTTGAACGCATGCCCCATGTGCAGCGTGCCGGTGACGTTGGGCGGCGGCAATTGCACGCAGAATGACGGTTTGCCGGGGTCGAGAGACGGCTGGGCAACGCCGAGTTGCTCCCAGCGGGCGCTCCAGCGGGCTTCGATGGCGTGGGGTTCAAACGATTTGGCGAGTTCGGTCATGGGGGCAGGCGCAGCAAAGGCAGGGCGGTTGCTCGGTGAAGCAAAAGGCAACGATTTTAAGGGGGCCATGCGTTGCACTCAGACGACAGAAAACGCGCCGCGGCGACTTACACTTGTTTCATGCGTGACACTTTTTTTCCTCCCTGTGCCGCGCCGCAACGCGCGCTGCGCCGGCTGCCGTATGTCGTCGGTTTGAGCCTGCTGTTGCTGCTGGGCGGTTGCGCGTCGCTGTTGCCGCGCGGCGAGGCGCAGACGAGCAAACCTTGGAACGACTTCAACCAGGCGTATGCGGCGTACGAGCGCATCGAACCCTACGTCACCACCACGGCGCAGCTCAAGGCAGAAGGAATCGACCCGCTGACCACGCCCAACGTCATCATCCTCAACTACGCCGATATCGTGCGCCGCCTCGTCCCCCCCGCAGGCAGCGACGTGCCGCTCGATCGCGGCATCCGCGACTGTCTGAGCGCGCAGGCAGAGTGCCGCGGCTACGAAGTCGAGCAGCGCCATATCGATCGCAAGCGCGTGGGCAATTTCTGGCTGGATTTTCTCGACTTCCGTCGTGAAACCGTGACCACCGGCTGGCGTTTCAACATGCTGCTACTGGTCGTGAACGGTCGTGTGGTGTACAAGCTGTGGGGCGGGCAGCCGGAAATCGCCGAAACCGAAGTCACGCGCAACCCGCTGGGGCCGCTGCAAAGCATCGGCCAGACGCTGCGGCCGCAATATTGATTTGATGTGCCGCGCCAGCGCGCAGCACATACTGCGCGGTGTTGCATCTGACGCACTGTGGATGGCGTCGCCTACAATGGCCTATCTGCTGCGCAGCAGCGCTGCGCGTGAAGGCGGTTCCCTTACCCGCCGTGCAAACAAAAAGGTGCCCCATGTCGTCTTCCATGCCCTCTGCTGCGGCGCGCCCGCGGCACGTCGTCGGCGCGCTGGCCGCGCTGCACATCGCCATCATCATTTCCAGCAACTACCTGGTGCAATTGCCGTTCGTGCTGTTCGGTCTGCACACCACTTGGGGAGCGTTCAGCTTTCCGCTGATCTACGTCGCCACCGATCTGACCGCGCGTGTACTCGGCCCTGCGGTGGCGCGGCGCGTGGTGGCGCAGGTGATGCTTGCGGCGCTGCTGGCCTCGTACGTCGTCTCGGTGTTGTTCCACGACGGCGCGTTCGGCGGTTGGGGGGCGCTGCGGCATTTCGACGTGTTCGTGTTTCGCATCGCGCTGGGCAGCTTCATCGCCTACGCGGTCGGGCAATTGCTCGACATCACCGTGTTTTCCCGCCTGCGCCAAAGCCTGCTCGGCAGCCGCCGCTGGTGGCTGGCGCCCGCGGCGGCGACCGTGGTGGGCAATCTGGTCGATACCGCGTTGTTTTTTTCCATCGCGTTTTACGCCAGCAGCAGCCCGTTCATGGCGACGCATTGGCCGGAGATCGCCGCGGTGGATTACGCCACCAAGCTCATCGTCAGCCTGTTCGGTGTCGTGCCGTTGTATGGGGCGCTGCTGGGCGCGCTGTTGCGCTGGCTACCACGCGCGCAGCCACGTGTGGTCACGGCATGACCGCTGCCGGGTGCCGCCCACGGGTGCTCACTGCAGCATGAAGGTTTCATACTCCAGCTTGCGAAACAGCCGCTGCAGCAGCAGCATGCCCAGCATCAGCGTGACCAACAGGGTGACGGCGAAGCCATAGCCAAAAAACTCCGGGCCGAGGTGGATCGACAGCAGACTGAGCGCGAAGTTGAGCACGGTCAGCGTGGCGGTGAGAAGGACGACGTCGCGGCGGCGGTCGAGGTAATAGAACACGTTGAGCACCGCCAACAGCATGACCTGAAAGCTCGCCGCCACCGCCTGCACCAGGAACAGCGGGATGTACAGGCTGCTGATGCCGATCCAGGCGAAAAGCTGCGGCACGAAGGTGTAGACCGCCAACAAGGTCAGCGCCTGCACTTTGAGGATCTGGTAGAGCCCTTCGCGCACCACGGCCTGCATGCCGTCGTGGTAGCGGGCGATATCCTGCAGCGCTCCGCCTTCGCGCACCGCGGTGTAAAACTTGTCGTACCACTCGACGAAATCGGTTTCGAACTTGACCAGAAAAATGCCCATGCCGGGCAGGACGCACAGATAGGCGAGGAACACCGGCAGGTCGTAGATGGTCGAGGCGCGCAGCGGGCCGATCACCGGGTTGGACGTACCGGCGGTGAACCAGAATGTCAGCTTGTCGGCCCAGACGCCGAGGTTGTAGAGCGTGCCGCCGGCCAGCAGCGCGACGTACATTTGTCGCCGGCCAAAGCAATTCAGGTTGATCGGCCGCGACAGCGGAAAATTGCGCAGCACCAGCCACAGCATCAGCACCCACATGGTGAACTGGCCGCCGAGAAAGCCCAGCAGCAGCCCTTGCAGACCCCATGGCCGGGCGAGGTAGGACAGGAGCACCGACATGCCGTAACCCAGCGCGTATAGGCCGACGATGGCGCGGTACTGCTTCAGCCCGGAGAGAAACACCGTGGTGATCCACAAATTGGCCAGCAGCGTCAGCCCCACCACGATGAGCACGCGGTATAGATTGCTCACGCCGTGAAACCCCAGCAGCGCCGCCGCCCAGCCCAGGCTGCCGCTGACCGCCGTGGTCACCAGCATCACGCCGAGGTAGGCCGGCGCGATGTCGGCGTGGCGCTTTTCGAACAGCCGGTCGGCCACCCAGCGGGTGAAGCCCAGTTGCAGTCCGCCGGTGAGGATGAGCGAAGCCATGATGAGATAAGTCACCGTGACTTGGAATTGGGTGATGAGGGTGTCGGGCGTGACCACGCCGAGCGACAGCATACCGACGGCAATCAAACCGACGATGGAAAACACCCATGGCCCGGAACTGATGATCGACGCATAGGTGTAAGATCGG
>JBFXEK010000179.1:0-4640 GCA_050180155.1 Thiomonas sp.
TCACCGGCACGCTGCTATTGAGCGGCAGTTCCTGCCGCACCAGCCATTTGCTCGCCTGATCCAAGGCGATGACGGCCACGGCGACGAGCAGCCATGGCCAGACAGAGGCACGCTGCGGCGTCTCGGGGTGATGCTCGCTGGGCGGTGCAACCATCGGCAGGCTCAGGCGATGTGACGCGGCTCGCCGGCGCCGTAAAGGTTGCTGACGCAGCGCGCACACAGCCCGGGGTGCGCAGCGTCGGTCCCAACGTCTGCGCGCCAGTGCCAGCAGCGTTCGCATTTGGCATGCGCCGTCGGCGTGACGACGATGCGCAGCTCGTCCTGTGCCGTATGCAGTGTGGCGCGCGAAGTGATGAACACGAAGCGCAAATCATCGCCCAGCGGCGAAAGCAGGGCGAATTCGGTAGGTGGCGCGTACACATCGACTTCGGCCTGCAGCGAGGCGCCGATCTGTCCTTGCTCGCGTAGTGCCTCGATCTGTTTGTTCACCATCTCGCGCACGGCGCGGATGCGCGACCAGCGTTCGAGCAGCGGCGCGGCATCGTCCTGCTGCGGCCACTGCCAGTACGTCGTGGCGAAAATGCTCTGGCCGTCGCCCACCAGCGCCCAGGCCTCTTCTGCAGTGAAGCTGAGAAACGGCGCCATCCAGCGCAGCAGCGCCTGGGTGATGTGCCACAGCGCGGTTTGCGCGCTGCGCCGCGGCAGGCCGGCAGCCGGCGTGGTGTAGAGCCGGTCTTTGAGCACGTCGAGGTAAAACGCCCCGAGATCTTCCGAACAGTACACCTGCAGTTTGGCGACGACGGGATGAAATTCGTACCGGTCGTAGTGCGCCAGAAAGGTGGTTTGCAATTGCCGCGCGTGCGCCAGCGCCCAGCGGTCGAGTTCGAACATCTGGCTCAGCGGCACGGCGTCGCGCTGCGGGTCGAAATCGCTGGTGTTGGCGAGCAAAAACCGCAGGGTGTTGCGGATGCGGCGATAGGCGTCGACGACGCGGGCGAAGATTTTGTCGTCGCCGGCGATGTCGCCGGAGTAGTCGGCCGAGGCGACCCACAGCCGCACGATTTCGGCGCCGAGTTTGTTGCTGGCCTGGATCGGGTCGACGCCGTTGCCGAGCGATTTGCTCATCTTGCGTCCTTGCGCATCGACGGTAAAGCCGTGCGTGAGCAGCGCCTTGTACGGGGCGCGACCGTACATCGCGCAGGCGGTCAGCAGCGAGGAGTGGAACCAGCCGCGGTGCTGGTCGTGGCCTTCGAGGTACAGATCGGCTTCGGGGCCGCCGTCGTCGTGACCGGCGTCGGCATGGCTGCCATGCAAGACGGTGGTGTGCGTCGTGCCCGAGTCGAACCAGACTTCGAGAATGTCGCTGCTTTTGGCGTAGTGCGCGGCGTCTTGCGCGCAGCCGACACGGCGCAGGATTTCCTCAGCGCTGGCTTGACTCCAGGCTTCGATGCCGCCGTGCTCGATCATGTCGGCGGCGACGTCGAGGATCTCCATCGTCTTGGGATGGAGCTCGCCACTGCCGTTGTGCAGCAAGAAGGGAATGGGCACGCCCCAACTGCGCTGGCGGCTGATGCACCAGTCGGGCCGGTTGGCGATCATGTCGTGCAGCCGCGCCTTGCCATTTTCCGGGTAAAACCGCGTCTGCTCGATGGCGTCCAGCGCCATCTGCCGCAGGGTTTTGGGCGCTTTGTCCTTGGTGAACACGCCTTCGCCTTCGTCCATGCGGATGAACCATTGCGCTGCCGCGCGGTAGATCACCGGGACTTTGTGTCGCCAGCAATGCGGGTAGCTGTGCACGAGCGGCGCAGTGGCCAGCAGCCGGTCGGCCTGCTCGAGTGCATCGATGATGTGCGGCACGGCCTTCCAGATGTTCTGCCCGCCAAACAAGGGGAAGTCGGCAGCGTAGTGCCCATCGCCCTGCACCGGGTTGAGGATGTCCTGCGTCGACATGCCGTGGGCCACGCACGAATTGAAGTCGTCGACCCCATACGCCGGGGAGGAATGGACAATGCCGGTGCCGTCCTCGGCGGTGGCGTAATCGGCCAGGTACACCGGCGACAGCCGACGGTAGCCCGGGTCGGCGGCGTACAGCGGATGACGGAAATCCAGCCCGGCCAGCGCCCGTCCTTTGACCGTGGCGACGACTTGTCCGGCAAGCCCGTAGCGTTGCAGACAGGATTCGACCAGCGAAGCCGCCAGCACGAGGTAGCCGCGCGCAGTGTCGACCAAGGCGTAGTCGAGCTGCGGATTGAGGTTGAGTGCCTGGTTGGCCGGGATGGTCCAGGCGGTGGTCGTCCAGATCACCGCGAACGCCGGTTTGGCCGGGTCGGGCAGCCCCGGCAGGCCAAACGCCGCGGCCAGCGCCCCCGGGTCGTCCGCGGCGAAGGCCACATCCAGCGTCTGCGAGGTTTTGTCGTGGTACTCGATTTCGAACTCGGCCAGCGAGGAGCCACAGTCGAAACACCAGTACACGGGTTTGAGCCCCCGGTAAATGAAGCCGCGCTCGATCACCCGCTTGAAGGCGCGAATTTCCGCCGCCTCGTTGGCGAAATCCATGGTGCGGTATGGATGCTCCCAGTCGCCGACGACGCCCAGGCGCTGGAAATCGGCCATCTGCTGCGTGATTTGCGCCGTGGCGTAGGCCCGGCTCTTTTTCTGCATGTCGTCACGCGGCAGGCTGCGGCCGAACTGTTTTTCGATGGCGTTTTCGATCGGCAGGCCGTGACAGTCCCAGCCGGGGACGTAGGGCGCGTCGAATCCGGCGAGCTGGCGTGATTTGACGATCATGTCCTTGAGGATTTTGTTCACCGCGTGCCCCATGTGGATCTGGCCGTTGGCATAGGGCGGGCCGTCGTGCAGCACGAACTTGGGCCGCCCCGCGCTCGCCATGCGCAGCCGCTGGTACAGCCCCGTGTCGTTCCAGTCTTTGATCCACTGCGGCTCGCGTTTGGGCAGATCGCCGCGCATCGGGAACGGCGTATCGGGCAGATTGAGGGTGTGGCGATAGTCGGGTTTGTCGCTGCAGGCGGAGGGCTGATCCATGAAAATAGCGGGCAAAGCGGCGCGTGCAAATGACGCAAATGGGAAAAACAACGGACGATCCGGCGCAATGCAGAGTCTGCGCGCGGTGCAAAACGCGGGGGCCGGCGGTCAAATTCGGTCGCGGGTCGTCTGGCGCGCAAATCGGGCAAACCAGGCACGCGCTTGCGCACAATCGTGCGCAATGGCGGCGGTGAGGCGGGCAAGGTCAGAGTAATGCGCCTCGTCGCGCAATTTGTGCAGCAGATCCACTGTGACAAGTTTACCGTAGGCGTTGCCGCTCCAATCGAACACGTGGACTTCGAGCAAAATCCGCCCGTTGGTCTCGACTGCCGGGCGGGTTCCCAAGCTGGCCACGGCTGGCAGCGGCTGCGCAGCCAAGCCGTGGACCTGCGCCACGAACACTCCGGCCAGCGCCGGGCGGGCACGGTCGAAGCGCAGGTTGAGCGTCGGGAAGCCGAGCTGCCTGCCCAGTTTGGCGCCGTGCACGACGTGACCGGATACGGCATAAGCACGGCCGAGGAGTAACTGCGCCGTGTGCATGTCGCCGGCTTGCAGCGCATCACGCACGGCCGAACTGGAAATGCGCAAGTCCGATTGGCGCACTGCGGGCAGGCGTTCGGCCTCGGCGCCGGCGGCCGTGAGCAGCGTGGACAGGGTGGAAAAATCGCCGGCGCGCGCGGCGCCGAAACGAAAATCATCTCCCACCAACACATAGCGGGCGTGCAGGCCCTGCAGCACGACGCGGTGGACGAATTCCTGTGGAGTCAGTTCGGCAATCCGCTGGTCGAAGCGCAACACCACGACTTGTTCCACGCCGACGTCGCGCAACGCGCACAATTTGTCGCGCAGGGTGGAAATATGCGACGGCGCCTGCGCCGTCCGCCCCGAGCGTGTTGCAAAAAAATCACGCGGATGAGGTTCGAAGGTCAACACCGTGGGGACGAGTTGGCGGGCGCGGGCGGCACGCAGCAAATGCCGCAGCATGGCCTGATGACCGCGGTGCATGCCATCGAAATTGCCGATGGTCAGCGCCGTTTCCGACGCCAGTCCGCGGTGCTGAAAACCTCGAAAAACACGCATAAAAACAGAGGGTTGAACAACAGAGTTGACGAGATTGGCAAATGCCCGCCGCGGCTTTGCGCAGTTCGTGGCGCGGATGGGGCCGGGTAGACGCATCCCACGACGGGGCGAAGCAGACGATTCGTTGCCGTCGCACGCGTAGGACTTATTGTCTGCGCAAACACCGCGGGCGCGCCGCGGCGCGAGCACGCGGCGGTTTTGTCCGAGGCGCAATTGTCGCTTGCAAGAAGTTTTTGCGTGTATAGTTGAAGGGCAGTCGAAACAAGTGCCTGCCTTCTTCTTACGGGGTGGCTTGTGACGGTTTCACAGTTGTGATTTTCCGGGCTTGTTGAAGATTTGCACTTTTCTCTTTTTTCTTTAAAGGTTGATTCATGGCTACCGGTACTGTGAAATGGTTCAATGAGTCCAAGGGCTTCGGTTTCATCAAGCCCGACGAAGGCGGCGAAGATCTGTTCGCGCATTTTTCTGAAATCCAGGCCAAGGGTTTCCGCACGCTGCAAGAAAACCAGCGTGTCGAA
>JBFXEK010000180.1:0-4638 GCA_050180155.1 Thiomonas sp.
CCCGCAGCGCGGCCTTTTCCCAATCCCCAAACCACCGCTTGAAGTTGGGCGTGCGCACCTGCACCCACTGGTGATAGTTCAGCCTGGTCTTGCCGTCTGCCTTCGCCCGCTCGAAGCCCTCCCGCCCGCCGTAGGCCGCTTCCGTCTCCCGGAACTGGCGCGCCGCTGCGGCAATCTCCGCCTCGCTCGGCACGGCCCCCTTCTCGCTCACCGCGCCCTGCGCCGAACGGTCCGGCGCCTCCGGAAGGCTCACCATCGCCGCAGGGGCAGGGGCAGGCTGCCCGGTACGCGCATCCACCCAGTCCAGAAACGGCGCCCGGCGGGCCGCGAGGTTGCCGGCCGGAATCCCCGCCGCATCGTACAGCAGGCGCTCGACCTGCGGCACGCTGGTGACGAACTTGTAGTTCGGCGCCGCCTCGATATCGGCAACACTCTGCCCGGTGAGTGCGGACACGATGGCCGTGCGTGCATCGGCATTTTTCGGTCCGCCAAGCCCGTCCGGCGATCCGTTGTTGTCGGTACGATCCAGCAGGATGCTCATGGCGCGATCGAGCCGAGTGCCGTCCTGCGGTGACGCCTGCGCCATCTCCGGCGTGATCTCGCCGAAGTCGATGGAGCCGTCCGGGGCAGCGATGCGCTCGTCAGCGGCCGGCTGTGCTGCGGTTTCTTGATCAGCACCACCAACAGCCGTCGAATCATCAGCATTGGCGCGGCTTTCGTTCTTGACCGGCATTTGATCGCCGCGCAAGAGTTCATACGTCTGGCGCAGCGCATCCGGCGAGAATCGCTCATCGACGCTCGCCTCTGCCGCATCCAGTTCCTGCAGCCGGGCCTGCGCCTCCGCTGGTGCCATGCGCTGGCGCTCTGGCAGGGCCGCCTGCGCAGTCTGGTCACCTGCCGCGATGTCCTGCATCCGCACGCGCTCACGCGCAATCCATTCGCGCTCCCTGCGCGCCGACTCTGCAGCAAAATCGTCCAATGCAAGACTTGCGGCAGCACGCCGGGCGGCCTCGATGCCGGCGCTCTCGCTTTGCGTTGCCGATGCATCCTCCGGCGCTACTACTGCCGCCCGCCCACCGCCCTGGCCTCCAACAGGTTCAGCCGCTGCGCTGCCGGTCACAGCATTGGCTTGCGCCTGCGTATCAGCATTCGTCGCCTGCTGCCCGCCTTCCACTTTCGGCTCCGCAACAGTGCCAGCCATGTCTGCTTCCAGGGCGCTGCGGGCCGCATCGGAGAGTTCGACCCCCAGATCCCCCGCCACGCCATACAGATTCACACGAGCGCCATCGGTCAGCAGGGCGATGTTGCGCGCCTTGCTGGCGGTCGGCTTGAGGCCCATGGTCGGCAGGAAGCGGGCCGCGAACGTGTTCACCTCCTCTGCCTTCATCCCCTGCAGGCGCTGGCCAATCGCTTCGGCCGTTTGCTGCTTGACCGTGTCCACCGCCTCTCGCGTGACCTGTGCCTGGGCCACGCCAGGCGCTCCACGCTGTTCGCCGGCAGGCGCAACCGCCGTATCCGCCGCCAGCGTGCCCGCCTGCTCACTCTGCCCTTGCGGCTTGGCCACCACCTTGAACGCCTTGCCCTGCGGCTGCAGGGTGTGCGTATCATTTAAACCATTGTCGTCGATGAACGCCTGCGCCTTGGCTTGCGACAAAAAAACAGCGCCTTTCTCACTATTCACCCGCTCCAGCGCATCCGGCGAAGTCGTCTGCCCCGGGAGTTGCGACGCAGCGTCCAACTGGTTACGCGCCGCCGAGAGTTCGTCGCGCAACAGGTTCCACGCCCCATCGCTCAACCCCGACCGGGCAACCTGATCCAGATCGGGGCGACCCGCCAGCGCCTGGACCACATCATCGGCCTCTGCCCTGCGCAAAATGTCGCGCACCTGATCAGGCCCCTGCGCTGCCTCAAGCTGGTCGGCAATGCCGGAAGTCGGCTCGCTGGCGGTCGCACCCTGCTGCAGGACCTCGCCGACTTCCGGGGTTACCTCCTGCGCGACCTGCTGCGACTGGGCAGAAACGCCCGAATCCACGGCCATTGCAGCCGCTGCTGACATTGGCCCTGTCGCAGGGTCAAGCCCCATCTGCTCGGACGGCTTGATCTGCGGCAGATCAGCGGCAGGCGCCAGTCTGTCCACGCCCCACCGTTGCAATTGCTGTTCGTCGAGTATCGCCCCCGGGGTCTGCGAAATCCCCGCCCGCTCCAGCGCATCGGCGTCAAGCACCGGGGGAGGAACGGCCTGATCGAACGGGCTGGCAGCAGGCGATCCGTCGCCCCCCCGCGCTCCGGCGGCATCCTGCCCGTCCGCACCGTCTTGCCTCTGGCGACCGGCCGCATAGGCATTGGCCGCACCGAAGCCCCCGCCCAGCGGCGCGCTCGCCATGCCTTCCAGTGTTGCCTGGCCGGCCACGCCCTGCCAGGTCGGCACATCAAACCCTTCGCGCTGCCCGGCCACGTTGGCGGCGTACCGTTCATGGCCGCCCTGCAGCGCCTCCATTGGCGCCTCCTTCAGCGCACCGGTCAGCGCCCCGCGCACCACTCCCGGCGCGCCCCGCTCGGCCGCCTCGCGTGCCAGTGATGACCCCGCAAGCCGGCGCACAGCAGACTCAACACCGGTACTGCCGGCCAGCACCCCCAGCGCACCGCCCAGCGCAATGTTCCCGGCGTTCTCCCCGGCGTAGGACTGCGCCTCGGCCGCCCGCGCGGCAGCCTCCTCATCACTGGCCCCCGCATCCTTCCAGCGGTTTTCCACCGACTCGTGGATCTCGCCCTTCACCGCCCCCACACCCTGCGCCGCCCCCAGCGCCAGCGGCGCCGCACGGGCCGCCAGTTGCGCCGCCGTACTGCCGCCACCGGTCAGCGCGGCGCCGGCAATGGTCGGCGCGGCCGTGCCCAGCGCCTCCAGCGTGGTGTCCAGCGGCGCCTCGGCAAACGACCCGGCGTAGGCTTTCACCTCCTCCCAGGTACTGCCGGATTCCTCGGCCTGCTTGATCTTCTCGGCACGCGCCGCGCGCTCGGCCTGGCGCTCGGGCGACTCCCAGCCGCGCATCGTGCCGATGGCATCGCCAATGCCCTGCGACACCGCATTGTCTGCGCCGGCCACATTGGTGAGCATCTGCACGCCCTGCGCCAGGCCGGTGCCCAGCGCGATGGCGGAATCGGCTGCGGAGCGAAGGGCGCCGGTCTTCTTGCGCGGGGTGTCGTCGATCCGTGCGGAATCTGGATCGAACCGCGCTCGGGCAGGCGGTTGCGTGTCCGCGTCGAGACGCGCTGTTGTTGGGTCAAAGGCCATCCCGCTCACTCCAAGCACTATGTGCCTGGAGTGTCGGTGAACCGCTGCCGTGGGCACAGCCCTACAGGGGTGTAACGCACTCCACTCAGCGCGCCGGCTTCGGCCATCATCAGCATGATAAAATTATTGATTGGCAAAGCGGCGACGGAGAGGAAGATGGAATTCAATGTGCAACGGTTCGAAGACTCTGCCCATCAGAACGGGGTTCGGTACTGGTATGCGCACGAGTTCATGACGTCGCTTGGCTATGAGACATGGCCCTCCTTCTCGCAGGTCATCAACAAGGCCATGGCGTCATGCGGCCGGCTGAACATTGATGTCACGGACGTGTTCATACCTGAGACGCTCATCGATGAAGGGCGTACGTTCAAAACGTTCCGGTTGACTCGGTTTGCGTGCTTCCTCATCACGATGCACGCGGACTCGCGGAAGCCGCAGGTTTCGAAAGCCAAGGCAGTCCTTGCCGCAATCGCGGACCAGTTGATTCAGCGCCAGATCGGAGAGAACGATCTGGGGCGACTCGAAACCCGGGAGGATCTCAAGCTCGCCGAGCGCGTCATGAGCGCAGCAGCCCAAGATGCCGGGCTTGAGAACACGCAGTTCGGCATCTTCAAGGACGCCGGCTTTCGTGGCATGTACAACATGGGGCTTCGCGACCTCATGCGGCACAAGGGGGTCGATCCGGACAAGGTCATGTACGACTTTATGGGCCTGGAGGAGCTTGCCGGCAACCTGTTCCGCGTCACGCAAACTGCAGCCAGGATCAAAAATCAGAACGTCGCGGGGCTTCAGTCGCTTACCCGAACGGCTCGTGACGTGGGCTCTGAAGTGCGCGACATGATGATTCGCAACAGCGGCATTACGCCTGAAGCCCTGCCGACCGAAGAGAACGTCTCGGACATCAAGAAGCGCCTCAAGTTTGCGCATCGCGAGATGAAGAAACTCGACGCTCCAAAAAAGCCGAAAACACCAAAGCTCAAGAACAAGAATGAATGCCCAGAAAGTTGATATACCGAAAACGGTATGAGATACTCAACGCCTGATCGGTCATCGCTTTCCGTCCACAAAGACGCCGAAAATGATCTTGATGCGCTTTACGACAGTGACGAGGACAGCGCCGCAACCATCGACGTGTTTCTTGACGAAGCATCACGGTCACAGGAGATACTGGACCGATTCACATCCAATGACTTTCGCAGCTATGGCTCGACGCACGATTTCGACGTAACGCGTTGGAAAGCATTGTGGGCGAAGTACGCCCTGTGGAGATTGCGACTTTTCGATGTTCCGGGTGCTGCCGCCAACTGCCGCATCATCTACACCTTTCACTCGGTTGAGCGTCGTTA
>JBFXEK010000181.1:0-4614 GCA_050180155.1 Thiomonas sp.
AATGCCCTTGGGCTTCGCCGACCTTGAGCGTGGTCGTCTTGGCCAAATGGCCGAGATAATGCAGGTGGTTGTAGAGCCGCTCTAGTTCGGCCAGGATGACGCGCAAGTATCGCGCGCGCGGCGGTGCCCGCCAGCCCATCGCAGCTTCGACGGCTTGCGCATAGGCCAGCGCGTGCGCCACCGAGTCGATACCGCTGATGCGCTCGGCGAGCACGGCGCCGGCACGCAGCGTTTGCCCCTCGAAGCGCGACTCCATCGCGCGGTGCTTGTAAAACAGCCGCGGGTGGTAATGCAAAATGCCTTCGCCGATGTAGAAAAACAAAAACTGCGCCGATTCGACGATGTCTGCCCGCACCGGGCCGAAAGGCAGGCGCTGGATGTCGGGGCCGAGCACCTGCGGCACAATCGGCGGCAGCGCAGCGAAGTCCTGCGGCGTGCTCTGCACATCGAACCCGGCGACCAGCGGCGCCGGATCGCGCGGCATGCCTTCATGCAAAACCAGCGGATGCGGCTCGGGGTGCCCGTCGAAGCGCAGGCCGTAGAGATCGGCCATTTCACGCTCGTACCAGCCCAGCAGCGGCAGTTTGTTCGCCAGCGAGGGCAGGGTGCCGTCATCGGGGCGCACACGCCATGCCTTGTACGCCTGGTTCGCTCCCTGGCTGAGGACGTAAATCACGTCCAACCCGCCCTCGGCGCAACGGCAGACGTAGGCCATTTGCATGCGGCCGTGTGCGCTGGGGGTATCGCCGAGGGCGCTGAGCAAACTGTCGGCAGCCGCCGGCAGTTCGGTCGGGGTGAGGCGGATGGTGTCGCAGTGGCGCATCTCACACCCCTCCGAGTTGCATGGCGATCGCCGCGAGATGGTTCCACACCGCAGGCAACCACCACAGCCCCAGCCCCAACACCGCAGCCAGCGCGACGGCCATCGGCGCGACGTGGACGAATTTGAGTTTCAGATGCGGCGCGTGCTCTGGCCGAGGGCCGAAATACATCGCGCGGAATTTGTTGAGAAAACCGATGAAAATCACGATCAGCAACACGCCCATCCACCACACCGCCCACGGATTGGTGCTTTGCATGCCGCCGCGCAGAATGGTGAGTTCGGACAAAAACAGGCCGAACGGCGGCGCGCCGGTGATGGCCACGGCCCCGGCCAGCCAGACCGCTGCGGAGCGTGGAAAGAAGCGCAGGACGCGACGGATTTTGTCGATCTCCTTGCTTTCGTAGGCATGCATCATGTTGCCCGCGCCGAAAAACACCAGGCTCTTGGTCAGCGAGTGGTTGAGCATGTGATAGAGCGCGCCGATCACTCCCAGCGGCCCGCCAAAACCAAAACCCAGCGCGATCACCCCCATGTGTTCGACGCTGGAATACGCCGCCAATCGTTTGACGACGGTTTGGCGGCTGATGAACAAGGCAGCGACCAACAGGCTGAACGCGCCCAGCACCACCAGCGCAGTGCGCGCGGTGGCTTCGGTCGAGGTGTGCACGATGAGCTGCAAATAACGCACGATGCCGAGCATGGCGCAATTGAGCAGCGCGCCCGACAGCATCGCCGACACCGGCGCCGGGCCTTCGCTGTGCGCGTCGGGCAACCAGGTGTGCATCGGCGCCAACCCCACCTTGGTGCCAAAGCCGACCAACACCAGCAAAAAACTCAGCAGCAACAACAGCGGCTCGGCCTTGGGCGCGACGAGCGCGAGGTTGGCCCATGTCATCTCGTACACCGGGCCGAGGACGAAGGTGCCGGCCCAGTAAAACAGCACCGTGCCCAGCAGCGCCAACCCCAGCCCGGCGGAGACGATGACGATGTATTTCCACGCCGCCTCGATACTTTCCGGGGCGCGCTGGAAACCGACGAGAAACGCGCTGACGATGGTCGTCAGGTCGATGGCGATCCAGTACAGCCCGGGGTTGTTCTGCGCCGGGGCGAGGAACATGGTCAGCGCGAACGCGGCGAACAGGCTGTAAAAGCGGTGCAACCGCGCCTGTTCACCGTGCATCCAGCGCATATAGCCGATGGCGTAGACCGAGGCCAGTAGGTAGACGATGGCCAGGCAGAACATCACCCACACGCCGAAGTCGTCGAGCAGCAGATAGCCCTGCAGCGCCGTCGCTCCTTGCGCCGGGGTGGCAGAGAGCAAAACGCACACCAGTGCGAAATCGACGACCGCTGCGATCAGGTTGAGCGTCTCGGCCACGCGCGAGCGGCGCGACACCCAACTGCCTGCCATGGCCACGGCGGTGACCGCCCAGATGGAATAGAGCAGGTTCCAGATCATGGCCTCATCCCACCAGCCGAGTGAGATCACGGCTGCTCGTCGTGCCGACTTCCTTGTGCAGGAAGCGAATCAGCATGCCGAAGGTGGACACGATGATCAGCAGGTCGAACAGGATGACCAGTTCGAGCAACAGCGGCATGCCCGGAACGAGGATTTGCGAGCCGAGGAAGATGCCGTTTTCGATCACCAACAGGCCGAGAATCGAACTCACCGCCTCGGCGCGCAATACCAGCATCAAAAAGCCGATGAGTTTGAGGCTGAACATGGCGGTCAGCGCGAGCACGGCGATGTTGTCCACCAGATTCATGCGCACCCCGAGCTTTTCCGCCAGTGCGTAGGAAAACAGCACGAGGAAGCCGCCGAGCACCAGGCTGGAGGAGGGCTGCAGCAGCGGGGTGAATTCGCGGTTTTGCTTCAAGTCGTTGACGATGCGCAGCAACAGGTAGGGCAGCAGACTGCCGCGAAACAGCGCGGTGAGCGCGGCGATGAACACCAGCTCCGGATAGTGCCCTGCGATACCGATGGCAGCAGACAGCGCGGCGATGACCCACGATTCGGCGGCGAACGCCAGCACGTGGTTCTTGATCCAGTGCGAACCGAGCATGACGAAGGCGAGAATCAGCGCGATGATGGTCAACAGGCTGAAAATCGACGCCTGTACGCCGCCGAGGTGAAAGATCAGCATGGCGTCGTCTCCTTCAAACCTGCCGGGCGACGATGGCGAGAATGGCCATCAGAAACGACAGCGCCAGCGGCTCCTGGTAACGGTAGAACCGCAGCCGCGACTGCGCAGTGTCGACGAACACCATCACCAACCCGAGCGCGAACCACTTGAGCACCAGCGCAATGGTGGCGCCGATCATGCCGATGACCGTGCCCTGCGTGGAAAGGCCCCAGGGAATGGTCAGGACGTTGAGGAAAATGGTGTAGAGGATGGCTTGCTTCATCCACGAAGCCCATTTCAGCAGGGCCAGCAGCGGGCCGGAGTATTCGAGGATGCGCGCTTCGCCGATCATGTAGATCTCGTAATGGATCGAGGAATGGATCGGCAGCCGTTCGGTCTCGACGGTCAGCAGAATGAAAAACGCCGACACCAGAAACAAATGCGCCGGGCTCCAGAACACCGCCGGGCTGGCCACCAACAGGTGGTTGACGACGAACGGCAGCATGGCCTGTGCGAGGAGGGTGATGCCGACGAACACCATGATCAGCGTCGGCTCGGCGAGGATGGCGAGCATGGCCTCGCGGCTCGAACCCAGGCCGCCGTAGGGATGGCCGCTGTCGAGCCCGGCAAGCAGGATGGCGAAGCCGCCCAGGGTGAGGATCAAGCCACCGCCGAGAATGTCGCCCATGTCCGACAGCGGCAGCCGATAGTCGGTGAGCACCGGGATGAGGATCGGTACCGTGAGCATGCAGGCGAACGCCACCACCGGCGCCGCCCAGAAAATCCACGACGCGGTTTGCGGCACCACGATCTCCTTGCGGAACCACTTGGCCAAATCGCGGTAGGGTTGCAGCACGCTCGGCCCCTGGCCGCGTTGCACCTTTTCTTCGATCGTGGTGATGAAGCCGTGGAGCAATGGGGACAGCAGCACGATGGCCAACACCTGGCACACTTGCTGCAAGATGACGTCACCGCGCATGGCTGTCCTCCCTGTCGAACGATGCAAACCCTTGCAAACGGGGCTTGCGGCAGGTAGGAGTCATCAGCTTGGGGGCGGCCCCGCGCGGTTGTGGCGAACTCCATCGCCTTTTTGTTGCCGCCAGTCTAGGAGGCGCACACGCGACGGGTCAAGCTGACATCCGTATCTAACTGCAAACCGCATGACCAGACTTTACCAATGGTTTATGGCGCAATGCACCGTCACAACTGCGCCGCTGGCAATCTCGATGCGCAAAGACTACAACCTTGCCAAACCCTGTTTGGAGCCCGCCCATGTCGACCACCTCAGCGCCAATCAACCCTGCAGCCGACGGTCTGCGCATCGAAACCGACTCCTTCGGCCCGATCGGTGTGCCGCAACAGCATCTCTGGGGGGCGCAGACGCAGCGTTCGCTGCAGCACTTTGCCATTTCCACGGAAAAAATGCCTTGGGAACTGATCCGCGCGCTGGCCCTGGTCAAACGGGCCTGCGCCGCGGCCAATGCCGAATTGGGCAAACTCGATTGGCGTGTGGCCCAAGCCATCGTCGATGCCGCCGACGAGGTCATCGCCGGGCGCCACCCCGAGGAATTTCCGCTGGCGGTCTGGCAGACCGGTTCGGGTACGCAGACGAATATGAACATGAACGAGGTGCTGGCCAACCGCGCCTCGGTGCTGCTCGGCGGCGGC
>JBFXEK010000182.1:0-4577 GCA_050180155.1 Thiomonas sp.
AGCGCGTCTGCAGCAAAGGCAACAAGGCGCGTAGCGCCTGCCCGCGATGACTCATGCGGTTTTTGTCCGCGGCGGCACACTGCGCCAGCGTGCCGCCATCGGGCAGGACGAACAAGGGGTCGTAACCAAAGCCGCCGTCACCCTGGGCGCTGGTGCCGATGTGTCCACAGAGTTCGCCCTGGGCGATCAGAGGCTCGGGGTCGGCAGCGTGCCGCAAAGCGACGATCACACAGACGAAGCGCGCCGCGCGCTGCGTCATCCCCTGCATGTGCTGCAGCAGCAGGGTGTTGTTGGCCGCGTCCTGCCGCGCACGCGATGCCGCCGCTGGCGTGGCATAGCGCGCCGAGCGCACGCCTGGCGAGCCGCCAAGGGCATCGACGCACAACCCCGAATCGTCGGCCAACGCCGGCAGGCCGGTGTGAAAACTGGCGTGACGCGCTTTGGCCAGCGCGTTTTCGACAAAAGTGGGATGCGGCTCATCGGCTTCGGCAAGGCCGAACTCGGCTTGTGCCCGCAGACACCAGCCCAACGGAGCGAGCAGCGCCGACAGCTCGGCGAGCTTGCCGGGGTTGCCCGAGGCGAGAACGATTTGCCCTGCGGTCGCTGCGGCAACGGCGCCGCGCTGCCTGGCTGACATGCTCACAGCCCCAGCGCGGCGCGCTGCAACGACACCAACTCGGCAAGGCCCTGCTGCGCCAGATCGAGCAGGGCGTCGAGCTGTGGACGGGTGAACGGCGCGCCTTCGGCCGTACCTTGCACCTCGATGAGCGCACCGTCTGCCGTGCCGACGACGTTCATGTCGGTGTCGCACCGGCTGTCTTCGGCGTAGTCCAGGTCCAGGCGGTATTCGTTGCCGAGCAGGCCGACGGACACCGCGGCGACCAATTGCCGCATCGGATGCCGCTGCACCAAGCCCTGATCGAGCAGCCAGCGGCAAGCGTCCCAGGCTGCCACCGCCGCACCGGTGATCGCCGCCGTGCGCGTACCGCCGTCGGCTTGCAACACGTCGCAATCGAGGGTGATTTGCCGCTCGCCCAACGCGTCCATGTCGAATACGGCGCGCAGCGAGCGGCCGATGAGACGCTGGATTTCTTCGGTACGCCCCTGCTGCCGGCCGCGTTTGGCCTCGCGCTCACCGCGGGTGTGCGTCGCCCGCGGCAGCATGCCGTATTCGGCGGTGACCCAACCTTGGCCGCTGCCGCGACGGTGCGGCGGTACGCGGTCTTCGACCGACGCCGTGCACAACACGCGGGTGTGGCCGAAGGCCACCAGAACCGAGCCTTCGGCGTGACGGGTGTAATGCCGCTCGATGGTCACGGCGCGCAGCGCATCGGCTGCTCGCCCTTCGCGCGCGGGAAGGGAGTTTGGCATCGTTTGCTTCCTGACGGGTTGTTATTTGCGTGCCGCGCCCTGACGGATGGCGGCGTTGATTTCAGCAATGGAACGCTCGATGGCGGCATCGTCCATGTCGTCGACCTGCAGATCGGCCAGATCGCTCTGAATGGTCGATTTGAAACCGTCTTTGTGCATGCTGGCGGTTTCGATGCGCAGCGAGGTTTCGAGTTCCTCGGGGTCGGCTTCCCACTCCACGCCGAGCGCGGTGACGTTGTCCGAGTCGGCGCCACCCTGTCGCAGCGCCATCTCGACCACTTCGGGCACCGCATCGGATAGCACCTGCTGGCCGAACTGGCGCACCAGCACGGACTCGGGAATCTGCCCCCACAAGCCGTCGGAACACAACAGCACGATGTCGCCACGGCGCATCGCCTGGGGCAACCCCACCTCGATCATCGGCAGCTGGTTGGAACCCAGGCAGGTGAACAGCACGTTGCGCGTCGGGCCATCGGGCTGCAACAGCGCCAGACCGTGGGCCTGGTCTTTTTTGTGCAACTGTTCGACATGCGAATGGTCGCGGGTGCGGGTCAGCAGCGCGCCGTTGCGCAGAAAGTACAGCCGCGAGTCACCCACATGCGCCCAATGCGCCGCGCCGTTTTGCAACACGCACACGACCACGGTGGTGCGCGGCGAATCGGCGAGTTTCTGTTCCTGCGCGTAGCGCTGAATCTGCTCGTGGGCGCGGAAAATCGAGCGCCGCAAAAACTCCTGTGGATCGCGCAAGCTCGGCCGCGCTTCCTGTTGGAACAAATTGGCGATGGTCTGCAGCGCCAACTGCGCCGCAACCTCGCCCCGCGGATGGCCGCCGAGCCCGTCTGCCAAGGCAAACAGCGCGCTGTCGCGGGTGTAGCAATAGCCCATGCGATCCTGGTTGGTCGCCCGCCCTCCCCGGCGGCTGACTTGGTAGACGGAAAATTTCAATTGCGCCCCCTGGCGGCAGGCTTACCCGGCTCGACAGACTGTACGGCCTTGACCGGAGCGCCGAAGCGGGTGGCCTCGCGCACTTTTTGCACTTGCGATTTGGTGTCGTTGACCAGTTCGTCCAGATGCAGGCGCAGCTTTTCCCCCATGGTCAGATTGGTATAACGGCGCGCGCTCTCCGCGCCGAGTTCGCGTTGCAAATTGAACACGCTCTGCGGCCGCGCCATCGGGTCCAGCGACATGCACCACTCGACGATTTCGATCAGATTGTCGGAATACACCCCGCGCAACTTGGACAATTGCGCCAGTAGTCGGTCTTTTTCTAGGCGTTGCGGCGCTTCATACGGCGGATAGCCGGTCATGCAGGCGTAGATGCACGCGCCGACGGCGTAGATGTCGGTCCACGGCCCGAAAGCGCCTTCGCGCTTGTACATCTCCGGTGCGGCAAACCCTGGCGTGTACATCGGGCGGAAGCGCTTGTCCTGCTGGTTGAGCACTTCGCGCGCGGCGCCGAAATCGATGAGGATGGGTTTGTTGTCGTCGGTGATGAAAATATTCGCCGGCTTGATGTCGAGATGCAGCATCTTGTGCTGATGCACCACTCGCAAACCCTGCAAAATATCGTCAAACAACGAACGAATGGTCGACTCGCGGAAAATCTTTTTGCGCTTGAGCTCGCGCGCGGTGATGACGAATTCCTGCAAGGACGCGCCTTCCAGGTAATTCATCACCATGTAAACGGTGTCGTTTTCTCGGAAAAAATTCAGCACGCTAACGACACTCGGGTGCGAAATCTGCGCCAGCGACCGCCCTTCCTCGAAAAAACTCTTCAAGCCCAGCCGATACAGCGCCAGCTTGTCGGGCGGGACGACCGGGCTGGACTCGCCCGGTGCGCGCTCGACCAGCGACGCCGGCAAATATTCCTTCAGCGCCACGCGCTGGCCGTCGGGGCTGAGCGCCAGATACACCACGCCGAATCCGCCGCTGGCGACTTTGCGCACGATGCGGTAGCCCCCCACCTGCGTGTCAGGGGCGAGTGGGGCGGGTTTGGCTTTGGACGAGGTCGCCATGGAAACTGGGGGCGCAACGGGTTTGCGGTTGGACTGTGGAAAAATGCACGCAAAGGGGATGTGAGTGAAACCAATTTATAGCATGACTGGCTACGGTCAAAAGACCGTCCTATTGCCCGGCGGTGGCAAAATTCATATCGAGTTGCGCTCGGTCAATAGCCGTTTTCTCGATATCACCTTTCGCCTGCCCGATGAAATGCGCGTTGCCGAAGCCGCGATGCGTCAAACCCTCACCCAGGCGCTGCGCCGCGGAAAAATCGACTGTCGCGGCACCTTCGAGGCGCCGCAACGCCCCCCTGCCCTGCCCGATGCGGCAGCCGCCGCGCCGCTGCTCGCCGCCGAAGCCGCACTGCGCGCAATCGCGCCACACCTGACGCCGCTGTCCGTCGGCGAAGTGCTGCGCTCCATCGGCAGCGCACAAGAGCAGCCGCCCGACGCCGCGGAACTCTGCACAGCGGTTGCCGCCGCATTGGACGATGCGCTGCAGGCGCTGCTGCAGTCGCGTGCGGTCGAGGGCGACCGGCTGCGCACCGTGTTGCTCGATCGCGTCGAGCAGATCGCCCAACTCGCCGCCCGCGCCCGTAGCATCGTGCCGCTGGCCGTCGAACGCCAGCAGGCGCGATTCGCTGCGCGCTGGGAGGAAGCGCTGCGCGCGCTCACCGCCGGGGACACCAGCGTCGACACCCTCAACGAACGTTTGCTGCAAGAAGCCGCCAGCTTTGCGCTGCGCATCGACGTCGCCGAAGAGCTCGACCGGCTCGAAGCCCACCTGCAAACGCTGCGCGATTTGCTCGATCGAGGCGGAGAGCTGGGCAAACGGCTGGATTTCCTCATCCAGGAATTGCACCGCGAGGCCAACACCCTGGGCTCCAAGTCCGCGGCACTCGAACTCAGCGAAATCTCGCTCGACCTCAAAGTGCTCATCGAGCAGATGCGCGAACAAGTACAAAATCTCGAATAACCAGCCAGGCTTTCCCGTGTCCACCCAGTTTCCCGGCAATCTGTTCGTCGTCGCCGCGCCCAGCGGCGCAGGCAAATCCAGCCTGGTCAATGCCCTGCTCGCGCAGGACAAGCGTATTTTGCTGTCGGTGTCGTGCACCCCGCGAGCGCCCCGCGGCAACGAAAGCGACGGCGGGCACTACGTTTTTCTCGACAAACCCGAAGTCGAGCGGCGCATCGCCGCCGGTGAGG
>JBFXEK010000183.1:0-4573 GCA_050180155.1 Thiomonas sp.
CATCAGTCCGGTCGTCTGCGGGGTATTGAAGACCCAGGTCCTGTTGCCTTCGACCGAGAAAACGATGTTTCGGCCCGCCGCAAGCGAAATATTGGGCACCTTGGCGCCACCGACGACATCGACCATCGCGAGTGAATTCGGCGTGATCGATGAACCGATGACCACGTCGACCTTGTCTTCGTCGATCAGTTTTTTCGTTGCCTTGACCGCGGCGGTCGGATCCGAGCCGTCGTTCATGAAGATGTAATCGATTTTCTGACCTGCGATCTCCTTTGGGAACAACTCGACGGTCTTTTTCTCAGGGATGCCAAGCGAGGCCGCTGGCCCGGTCTCCGACAGCACAACGCCGACCTTGATGTCAGCCCAGGCTGCCGACGCACTGGCCAATGCGATGGCGGCTGCCATGACGAGTTTGGAATATTGCATGGTGTGTCTCCTCTTTTGTCTAGTCAATGCAAACGAGTTCTGCGACAAGGCATCTGCATATTGACAGGTTCGCCGTGTCTGACTCCTGGATCACCGCCCTTCGCATGCAGCGGTCTGCTCAGCGCAGCATGGCTCGCCGCGCTGCGGCTCCAAGTCCTCGCGGCCGGCGCGAAGCGCAGCACGCAAAACGTCGAGGTCGCCAATGTGATTGGCCAGCAGCAAGACCAGCTTGGCATCGAGCATGGCGCTTTGCTCCGGATTCAACCCTTCATGTGCCTGCAGCAGCTCGGCGTAGAACGCATCGGCGGCGAGGTGGCTGTATGGCGTTGGGCGTCCGGGATCGGAGAAATGGGGTTCCAGGTTCAGTTCCATAGGATTCTGTTCAGTGTCCACAGGCACGGGCAACGGCGGCGCGCACGCCAGCGATCTCCGGTTTGCGCCAACGCCCGGCAATGTGTTGATCTGGGCGGATGAGGTAAGCCGTTCCCTCCCGCGCGTCATAGCGCTCGGCGGCGAAGTGCTGAATATCGTGCAGCACCACGACACCGTCGAGAGTTCCAGGCTGCTCCGAGATGACGACGCACCGCACAGGCACTGCGTCATCGACCAGCGGCGCGAACTCAGCCAGCATAGCCCCCATCGATTCGGGTCGATCTGTAAACAGCATCAGGGTGAAACCGTCGGCGAGTTGCCGCAACAGCCATCCGGGCTCGCCGTCACGTTCCACCGGCGCGTCATCGAGCGGCGAGCCCGGCCGCAGCAGGCAGTCGAAATCGTCGCGGTCGGGGGAGCAGAGTGCTGAACCCCAATAATGCGTGGGCGTGGACAGACGACCGGAGTTGACCAGCGCGCGGGCAAAAGCGTGGTGTGCGGCGAGTTGCAGTGTCGCGTCGCGGTAACGCAGAGCGGTCGGCGACTTGGGAGTGATGAAATCGGTTGACCGGGTCGAATTGAGGATGTTCTCGTCCGCTGCTGCGGTGCGCTCGGTGTCGTAGCTGTCGAGCAGCCCGACTGACGCCTTGCCGCGCATGACCAAGTCGAGTTTCCAAATCAGATTGTCGACATCCTGGATCCCCGAATTCGCACCGCGCGCACCAAACGGGGACACCTGGTGCGCCGCATCGCCAGCGAACAACACCCGGCCGTGCCGAAAATGCGACATACGGCGGCATTGGAAAGTGTAGACACTGACCCATTCGAGCGAAAAGTCGACGTCGCGATAGCCCTGGTGGTCAAGCATCGCACGGATCCGCGGAATCACACGGTCGGGGCGCTTTTCGGCTTCGGGATCGGCATTCCAGCCAAGCTGGAAATCGATGCGCCAAATGTCGTCTGCCTGACGGTGCAGCAGCACCGATTGACCACGGTGAAATGGCGGATCGAACCAAAACCAGCGTTCTGCCGGAAAATCTGCGTGCATGGCTACGTCGGCGATGAGGAAGCGGTCGTTGAACACCCTGCCTTCGGCGTCGAGTCCAAGCATCTTGCGCACCGGGCTGCGTGCCCCATCGGCGACGATCAGCCAATCAGCTCGCAGCCTGTAGTTCCCGCTGGGAGTCTCCACGTCCAGTGTTGCACCGTCGGCGTCAGCACGTGCGGCAACGACCTTGTTCTTCCAACAAAGCGTCACCTGCGGCAACGCTGCGGCGCGATCCACCAGGAATTCCTCCAGGTAATACTGCTGCAAGTTGACCATTCCGGGCCGCTGGTGTCCCGGAGCATCGAGCAGATCGAAGTGATAGACCTCGTCGTCACGGTGGAACACCCTGCCGGTGTTCCAGGTCACGCCCTTGGCAACCACCGGGTCGCCGACGCCGAGCCGGTCGAGGATCTCGATGGTGCGCTTGGCATAGCACAGTCCGCGCGAGCCGACGCTGACCGTATCGTCGTCGTCGAGCAGCACGACCTCCAGGCCGCGCTGCGCGGCATCGATCGCAGCAGCGAGGCCAATCGGGCCCGCACCGACCACGATCAAGGGCACACGCACCTCCCCGGTTCCAGGCACGACGCCACGCGGCAGCCGGAAAGAATACTTCGGGTAGACGTAAGCAGCGGCCATGGTGACCTCAAGCTTCGAGTTGCCGCCACATATCGAGATCACGCTCGGCGGTCCAGATGCGCGGGTCGGGATACTGCGTGGCCTCGTCGTAAGCACGCGACACGTCAAACGGCATGCAATGGTCGAAAATCACCCACTGGCCATACCGTGGTTTGAGCTGGTCGTACACCTGACGATAGATAGCGCGCATGTCCGCACCTGTGCCAGCAGCGGTGCGGACTGCGGCGAACAGCTCCTGCACGAACTCACGGGTGCCGCGCAGGCCTGCTTGCACCTGCTCACGCCCACGCAGCGCCTCACCGCGGCCGGGAACGAGTTGCAGCGGATCGAGCGCGGCTAAACGCTCCAGCGTGCCGGGCCAATCCTGAAAGTAGGCATCCCCAGCGTATGGCGTGGCATCGAACTCGACCAAGTCACCGGAAAACAGAGTGCGCTCCTGCGGCAACCAGACAATGGTGTCACCCGCCGTATGACCGCGCCCCGGATGAATGATCCGCACCTCGACCTGACCCAGCCACAGCGCCATCTCCCCACGGAAGGTGATATTCGGCCAGGTCAGACCAGGCGGAATCGTTTCGACCGCGCGGAACAGCCGCGGAAAACGGCCGATTTCACTTGCCTTGTCCTGTTCGCCGCGCTCGCGGATTAGATCCAGCGTTGCCTCGCTGGCGATGATGTGATCGGCGCCGTAAGCGCTGGCGCCGAGCACGCGCACCGCGTGGTAGTGGCTGAGGACGACGTATCGGATGGGCTTATCGGTAATGCTTCGGATATGTCGAATGACGTCCTGCGCCATCACCGGCGTGGCCTGGGTGTCGACGACCAAAACGGCGTTGTCACCGACCACCACTCCAGTGTTTGGATCACCCTCAGCGGTGTAGGCCCAGGCGTGTTCAGACAGTTGGCTGAAGGTGATCTTCTTGTCTTCGAGGTCGGCTTGCGACGCAAAGGCTTTTTGCATGCGGCTTGTCTCCTGATGGACAATCAGGCCTGTTTCGACCTGAACGTTTTTGTTGAATTGATCGTAGTCATTGTCTAACTCATTAGCATAGGTAAAAACCCTTGAAAATGAATTCCACTGTCGGTGATGACACTTCCATCCGCGGTTCGCGTGGCATTCAGAGCATCGAGGTCGGCGGGCGACTGCTGCTCGCTTTGGCGCACATCGGCCGCGCACTGTCGCTCAAGGATCTGGCACGGGAAGCCAAAATGGCTCCGGGCAAGGCCCACCCGTACTTGGTCAGCTTCAGCAAGCTTGGGCTGATCGAGCAGGACGCTGCAGGGCGCTACGGCCTCGGGCCACTTGCGCTGCAACTTGGTCTGATCAGTCTGCAGCAGTACGACCCGGTGCGCCTTGCCACTCCGTTGCTTGCCGATCTGGCGCAGGCCACTGGCCATACTGCGGCGATCGCGATTTGGGGTAACCGCGGCCCGACCATCGTGCGCATCGAAGAAGCGCCGACGGCAGTCCATGTCCACATGCGGCCTGGCACAGTGGCGAGCCTGCGTGATACCGCGACCGGGAAGGTTTTTGCCGCGTTTCAGGACCGCGAACGCGTGCTCGAAGCACTTGCAGAAACAGACTCCGGTCGCAGCTCTGCGAAGCGCGCGCTGCCGCGAGGTTTTGAAGCGGAACTGGCGCAGGTGCGCGCCCGCGGTGTCAGCCTGGCGATCGACAGCACTCTGCCTGGCATCAGCGCCATGGCGGCGCCCGTGTTCGACGTCAATGGCCGGGTGGCAATGAGCTTGACCGTGATCGGACCGAGCGTGGTGTTCGATGCCAACCCCGATGGCCCGCTGGCGGTTACGCTGCGCAGCTTTGCACAGTTGCTGTCGCGTCGTCTCGGGTCGCCCATTCCCCAGCCGGGGGTCTGATAGCCAGCCACCGATGGCGCGCAACAACTTCTCTGCACCGACAGCCGTACCCTCCGCAGGAATCGATCCAGCGTGAGCGCATGTACCAGCCAATCGGGCGGACATACCACTTTCTTTGTTCTGATCGCCTCGCGCTTGGCGACAAGGGTGAGGATGTCGTAGCTCGCTACTAAGTCGTCAGCTTGTTTGCGCACTTCGTCATCCAAAGCCACC
>JBFXEK010000184.1:0-4554 GCA_050180155.1 Thiomonas sp.
AGAAATTCCCGCTTGCGCGTGCGCTTGGGGGCAAGCTCAAATCCGGTGGCGGCAAGGCTGATTTGTTTCATCTGGCTTTAACGGATGAGGCACTCATGGGGCTGACTTTTGCAGAGGTTCCTTAACATGAATCGTCTTCAGGCCGTTTCGGCGACGAAGCGGTTCAATCCGGGGGTGAGACAGTCCGCAAGGGTGGAAGTGTCGAGTTCGGCGTAAAACGCGCGCCGCGCGCGCTCCAAACGAGGTTGCATGGCGCAAAAGCCGCAGAGCACACAGTGTCCGCCATCCTCGCGGAAACACTCGGCTAGAGCCGCATCGTCTTCAAGCCAGGAAAGCACTTCCCCCAGACGAATCGCCCGGGCATCTTTACCCAGCCACACCCCGCCGCCAGCGCCCCGTGCGGTCTGCACATAGCCACCTGCTGCCAAGCGCTGCAGCACTTTGATCAGGTGGTCGCGGGAAATGCCGAGTTTGGTAGCAAGTTCCGCGCTCGACCAGGGCTCGCGTTCGCTCGCTGCAAGAACGAGCAGCGCTCTCAAACCGAAATCAGCAAAAGATGTCAGGCGCATGCCGGGCTCCAAAAAAGGTATTGCCAATACCACTAAACAGCTCTATAGTGGAGTTTATTTTACCTGTTCCAAGTCTCGACTCTGAGCAGACATCGGACTGAGCTTGAGGAGGAAGCAGACCATGCCCACAATCGCGCAACCAAAGCCGCAGACGTATGCGCATCGCTCGCTCGGCGCGCTCGCCCGCGATATTGCAGGCGCCACCGCCTTGTTCCGCCAGCATCGGCTCGATTTCTGCTGCGGCGGTGAGCAGACCCTGGAGGCGGCAGCCTTGGCGCAGGGGATCGATGTCGGCTTGATCGAGGCACAATTGGCCGCGCTCGATCAGCAGCCCCCTACCGAGGCGCAGACAGCCGACGATGTCGCCGGTTTGATCGACCAGATCGTCTGCCGCTTCCACGATGGTCACCGCCGCGACTTGCCGGAGTTGATTGCCCTGGCCGCCAAGGTCGAGCAGGTGCACGCCACCCACCCCGATGCGCCCACCGGGTTGACACAGTTGCTGCAGGCCATGCGAGATGAACTCGAAGGCCACATGCAGAAAGAAGAGCAGATCTTGTTTCCGTTGATGCGCCGCAATCCCGCGGGCTTTCTCGCGCCGCCCATCGCACGCATGCGTCAAGAGCACGACGATCACGGCCGGATGCTGCAAGCCGTGCAGCGCCTCACCCACGGCTTGCAACTTCCGTCTGGTGCCTGCGCCACATGGCAAGCGCTCTATGACGGGCTGGGCCGCTTCACTGACGAATTGATGCAGCATGTCCATACCGAAAACAACATCCTGTTCCCGCAGTTCGAGGCGGCCGCCCAAAGCGCCGTTGCGACTTTTCCCGTCGAAACCACACCCATGGAACCCTTGCACCTCATCAACCAGCCCCATTCGCACCGCCGCGCCGATCGCACCTATGCTTTTGACGCCAGCGGCATCGCCAAGCGCTTTCGCCACGCCGCCATCTTCGGTGCGTTGACGGCGCTCGAACCCGGAGAAACCATGGCGTTTTTCAACGACCATGACCCGATTCCGCTGCTACAGCAGATCGAGCGGCATTTCGGTGATCGGGTTCGGGCGGAATACGTCAGTCGTTCGGCCGAAGGCGTGCGAATCGACTTTCACGTCCAGACAGGGAGCAGATGAGAAAAGACGCTTGAGCCGGCCTCGGGCTCGGTCTCACCACAGCCCGGCTTGCAGCCTCGCGGCTTCGCTCATGCGTTCCACATTCCACGGTGGTTCCCACACCAATGCGACGTTGACCTGCTCGACACCAGGGATGCGCAACACTTTTTCGTACACCTCCTGTGTCAGCACAGCGCCCATGCCGCAACCTGCAGCGGTGAGGGTCATGTCGATCTCCACCCGCCAGCCGATGCCGGTGTCGTCGGCCGGCTGCACTTGCAGGCGGTAGATCAGCCCGAGTTGGAGAATGTCAATGGGGATTTCCGGGTCGTAGCAGGTCGCCAGTTGCTCGCGCACCACGGCTTCGACCTCCTCGCGCGTGGCTGGCAGCGGCATTTGCACGGCATCGCT
This sequence comes from Thiomonas sp., assembly GCA_050180155.1. Taxonomy (GTDB): domain Bacteria; phylum Pseudomonadota; class Gammaproteobacteria; order Burkholderiales; family Burkholderiaceae_C; genus Thiomonas. The sequence goes on from JBFXEK010000184.1 coordinate 2,095, forward strand.
GGTTTGCAGACCCAAGGCGTCGGCATGGCGGCCGTCGATGCGATACATGCGACCTTCGGACACCACGGTCAGGTGACTGCCCAGCCTTTGCCTCACGCTCACCTGCGTCCCCTTGAGCAACAGGCCGGTCAACCCGACCGGTACCAGCGTGGCCGGCACGTCGCGGTGCAGGGTGATGAGGACAGAGTCGTCGGTTTGGCCCATGTCAATTCTCCGTGCTGGCCACGTCAGGCTGCGGCTGCGTCAGCGCGTTGCGCAAGGTATGCCAGGCGAGCATGGCGCATTTGATCCGTGCAGGAAACTGCTTGACCCCTTCGAGGGCAAGAAGTTTGCCCGCAGTATCGGCAGGCAATGCTGCGCCCCCGACCAGCGCGTCGTGCAATTGGTCAAACAACGCCAGCGCGTCGCCGAGGGATTTGCCCCTGACCGCTTCGGTCAGCAGCGAGGCCGACGCGGTGGAAATGGCGCAACCCTCGCCGCAGAAGGCGATGTCACGGATGCAGCCGTCGTCCGCTAGGTCGAGTTCGAGTTCGATGCGGTCACCGCACAGCGGGTTGTGTCCCTGCGCCACCCGGTTGGGATGCAGCAGGTGGCCGAAGTGCCGAGGTCTGCGGTAGTGGTCGAAAATCACGTCCTGGTACAGGTCGCGCACGTCGGTCTCTGAGTCAGGTTTGGCTTCGCGCATGGTCTTGCCCTCAAACGGCGAACATCGCCTGCGCCTTGCGCACCGCGGCCACGAGAGCGTGGATGTCGCTGGCGTCGTTATAAATCGCCAGGGACGCCCGTGCCATGGCTGCCACGCCGTAACGCTGCATCAGCGGCATGGCGCAATGATGCCCGGCGCGCAGGGCCACACCCTGCGCATCGGCGATGGTGCCCAGGTCGTGTGCATGCACCCCTTGCACATTGAACGCGATGACGCCGATCTTGTCCGGCGCGGTGCCGTAAATGCGCAAGCCGGGCAGAGTACATAGCTCGCGCTGCGCCAAATCGAGCAGCTCACGCTCGTGAGCGGCGATACCTTCCCACCCGAGCGTGCGGAGAAAGTCCATCGCCGCCGCCAGACCAATCGCCCCGCTGATGTGCGGTGTGCCCGCCTCGAAGCGCGCCGGCGGGTCGGCAAATCTACTGCTCTCGAAGGTGACGCTGCGGATCATGTCGCCGCCGCCCTGGTACGGCGGCATCGCCGCGAGCCATTCGGCCCGCCCCCAGAGCACGCCGATGCCGCTGGGGCCGTAGAGCTTGTGGCCAGAGAAAACGTAGAAATCGCAGCCCAGCGCCTGCACATCGACCGGCAGATGCGCCACCGCCTGGGCGCCGTCGACCAGCACCGGTACGCCTCGCGCATGGGCAAGGCGCACGACGGCGGCGACGTCGTTGACCGTGCCGAGCACGTTCGACGCCTGGGTGATCGCCAGCATGCGGGTGCGCGGTGTGAGCAGATCGGGCAGGGCATCGAGGTCGAGCAAGCCGTCGTCGGAAATCGGCATCACCCTCAGCCTGGCGCCAGCCGGTGTGCAGACCAACTGCCACGGCACGATATTGGCGTGGTGTTCCATGGCCGATACCAGCACCTCGTCTCCAGCCCGCAGCCTGGGTTGCAAAAAGCTGTGCGCCACCAGGTTGATCGCCTCGGTGGCGCCGCGAACGAACACGACTTCGTCAGCCGTAGGCGCGTTGATCCAGCGGGCAACGACGTGGCGCGCGGCCTCGAACGCTTCGGTGGCGCGTTGCGACAGCGCATGCACACCGCGGTGCACGTTGGCGTAATCGTGGCTGTCGAAAGCACGCATCGCGTCGAGCACGGCCAGCGGTTTTTGCGCGCTCGCCGCACTGTCGAGATAGACCAGAGGTTTGCCGTGGACGGTTTGCCCCAATGCGGGAAACTGCGCGCGTACATCACGCCAATTGAGCTGCGGGGCGAGATTTCGTTCACGCGCGTTCATCGTGGCTCCGTCACATCCGGGGTCGGCATACCGCGCGCTGCCAGCAGCGCAGCGATCTGCCTGGTTAGCGGCGCCCAGCCAATGTCGGGAAGCGCCGGAACGATGAATGCCCGCAGCAACAGGGCGCGCGCCTCGTCCGCCGCAATGCCGCGCGCAGTGAGGTAAAACAGCGCGTCGTCGTCGAGTCGGCCCACCGCGGCGCCGTGGCTGCATTGCACGTCATCGGCGTCGATCTGCAGTTGCGGTCGGGTGTCGACTTCCGCCGCCATCGACAGCAGTACATTGCGGTTGATCATCGCCGCGTCGGTTTTGTCGGCGCCGGGCAGCACATCGACGCGGCCGGTGAACACACCGCGCGCAGCGTCGTCGAACACACCGCGAACGTGCGTGCGGCTGCGCCCGTGCGGCTGGCGGTGGGCGATGCGCAAATGCACGTCGCCATGCTGCTGCCCGTGCAGCAGACTGGCGGCGCGCACTTCGGCCGAGCAGCCGGCGGCACGCTGGTCGACATGCC
>JBFXEK010000185.1:0-4550 GCA_050180155.1 Thiomonas sp.
AAATCGTCGCGCCTGACGGCTCGGTGACGTTCAGCGACGTGCCGCCGAGTTCGATGCAGGGCAAAAAGGTCGAATCGCTGTCCGCCCATGGCGCGGTGCAACCGGCCGAAAGCAACGATCTTGCCGCGCTGCCCGCGGCGCTGCGCCAGGCCGTGCGCAAATACCCGGTGACGCTGTACACCACACCGCAATGCGACGCCTGCGACGCGGCGCGCCAATTCCTGCTGCAGCGTGGCGTACCGTTCAGCGAAAAAACCGTGAGCACCAACGCCGACATCCAGGCGTACAAAGCGCAGTCCGGCGGCAGTGACCGGCTACCGCTGATCACCATCGGCTCGACGCGGCTGCCGCCCGGTTTCAATTCCAGCAGTTGGGCCACGGCGCTCGACGCCGCCGGCTACCCCAAGAGCAACGAACTGCCGCGCGGCTACGTCCGCCCAGCTCCCACGCCGCTGGCGCCCGCCTCTGCGCCGCGACACGACGCGGCGCACAACCCGGCAAGCGCACCGGCGCTGCCCCCCGTGCTGCCGCCGCCCAATCCCAACGCGCCCAAGGGATTCCAGTTTTGATCCGGCCCGCCGCCCGCCGAGGTTGGTTGCGGGCGGACATGATCGGACGCCGCGGTAGATGGCGCGGTCAGACGAAATCGCGCCTGTCCACCCCGCTGGCCGTCCCGATCAACGCGGTATCGGCGCCGCGGTGAGCGAAAATCCCCACGGTGACCACGCCAGGGATCTGGTTGACGCGGGTTTCGAATTCACGCGGCTGGGTGATGCGCAGGCCGTGCACGTCGAGAATCAAATTGCCATTGTCGGTGAGGTAACCAGTGCGCTCGCGCGGCTCGCCGCCGAGGTCGCGCAGTTTGCGCGCCACCAGCTCGCGCGCCATCGGCACGACTTCGACCGGCAGAGGAAACTGCCCCAGCGTCTGCACCAGCTTGCTCTGGTCGACGATGCAGACGAAGCGCTCGGCCGCCGCGGCGATGATTTTCTCGCGGGTCAACGCGCCACCGCCACCCTTGATCATCGCGCCGGACGGGTCGATCTCGTCGGCACCATCCACATACACCGGAATCTGGCCGACGTCGTTCAAGTCGTAAACCGCGATCCCATGCGCGCGCAGCCGCTGCGTCGAGCGTTCCGAGCTCGACACCGTACCGCGAATCTGGTGTTTGATAGTGGCTAGCGCGTCGATGAAAAAATTCACCGTCGATCCCGTGCCCACACCGATGATTTCTCCGCGCGGCACCAGATCGAGCGCGGCGGCGGCGACCAGTTGTTTGAGTTCGTCTTGCGTCATCTCGGCTCTTCACGAAAAATGTCAGGTTTGATTATCGCCGCACGCAGCGCCGACGTTGCGTTGCCGCTTCGCGTCCATGCCCGCCTCTTACGCGCTGATTCGCCCAATTTTGTTCCGCCTCAATCCAGAATGGGCGCACCAGCTCACGCTGCGCGGTATCCGCCTGGCGCATTCCGCCGGGCTGTCGCTGCTGTACGCCAGCCCGCCGGTGCACGACCCGGTTGAATTGCTCGGGCTGCGCTTTGCCAACCGTGTCGGCCTGGCCGCCGGTCTGGACAAAAACGGCGAAGCCATCGATGCGCTTGCCGCCATGGGTTTCGGTTTCGTCGAAGCCGGCACCGTCACGCCGCGGGCGCAGCCGGGCAATCCCAAACCACGCTTGTTCCGCCTGCCGCAGGCGCAGGCGTTGATCAACCGCATGGGGTTCAACAACGACGGCCTGGAGGCATTTTTGCGTCATGTGCGCCGCAGCCACCGCCCGGTGCCCATCGGGCTGAACATTGGCAAAAACGCCAGCACACCGGTGGAGCAGGCGCTAGACGACTACCGCATCGGCTTGCGCGGCGTCTACACCGCCGCCGACTATGTCAGCATCAACATTTCCTCGCCGAACACGCGCAATCTGCGTCAACTGCAAACCGACACGGCACTGCCCGCGCTGCTGCACGGTCTGGCCGAGGAGCGCGAGGCCTTGCGCCAGCAGCATGGCCGCAATGTGCCGATGCTGCTCAAAATCGCCCCCGACCTGGACGACAGCCAAATCGACTTCATCGCCGACCAGCTCGTCGCGCACGACATGGACGGGGTGATCGCCACCAACACCACTCTCTCGCGCGACGCAGTGGCCGGGCTGCCGCACGCGCAGGAGGCCGGCGGCTTGAGCGGCGCACCGCTGCGCGCAGCCTCCACCCGGGTGATCGCCCGGCTGCGCCAACGCCTAGGAAGAGATTTTCCGATCATTGGCGTCGGCGGCATCCTCAGCGGTGCCGACGCGGTGGAAAAACGCCAGGCCGGCGCCGATCTGGTTCAGCTCTACACCGGGCTGATCTACCGCGGTCCTGCGCTGGTGCGTGAGTGCGCGGCAGCGCTGACCCGGCGGTAACGACAGCGAGTAGAGCGAGGGTCATGTGGCTGGCCCCCGCGTTCCGCCACGGCCCGCGCCCGTTGACGCTCTCGGCCCTTCGGTCCCTGCAGACACCGACGATGGCCTCTGCCGACTTCTGCGCGCGCATCCCGTCGCCTGCCGGCGCCGGTAGCCCTCTCGGGCACACGGTCAGACCTCCCCGGGTATTGCGCACCCACCGCCACGCTTCTGCCTGTCGGATATGCGCGGCGCCGTTCCGTGCAAGTTTCGGGCTTTGATGAGTAGGACATCTCACCCCGCTGCGTCGCCTCGTATCCGCTTCCTGTTCGTCTGGCCAGCGCTTTGCCATCCGGCTTGCTCCAGACCCGCAGTCGCCCGCGTAGCCCTTGCCTTCGGCTAACCGTTCCCCTTGCCGGGCCGGTAGAGGACTTCCACCAGTGGGTGCGCCCTTGCCGGGCGCACCATGAAAAAGCGCCTGCAACTCTGAAGTTGCAGGCGCTTTGGATGATGCGGTTGACGATCGGCTGGCGATTCGCCGATTGCTTCGCCGCGGATGTCACCTTGCGGAGACACCCGCCACGCTCATTTATTTTTGTTTGAGGCGGGTTTTATTTGCCGTGATGTGCTCGTAAATTTCGCGCGAACGCTGCGACAGCGGCCGGCCAAAACCCTCGCGCCATGGCGAGGACACCTTGACTTGGGGACGCTTACGGAAGGTCGAGGCGACTTCCTCGGCGTTTTGCATCATCAGATCCCACGGATCTGCGGACTTGGTTGTGGTGGGGGAGTTTGACTCGTCGAGTTCAACACCGTTGGTTTTGCTTGTGGTCGTCGCTTTTGCCACGTTTACCCCTCTGATGGAACTGTGGAGCGGGATTGTCTGCCGCATACCACATGCAGCAAAAAAATCGCCCCGTTAAACACTATGCCATTATAACCCGAAGTATGCTTTTGTGCCCTCGTGCGGCGCCCGCTCTTACTGCAGTGCAGCTTGCAGCCTTTGCAGCGTGGCGTCGCGGCCGAGCAGGGCGAGCACGGCATCGACTGCCGGTGTGTGCTCCCGCCCGGTGACCATCAGCCGCACCGGCATGGCCAGTTGCGGCATTTTCAGTCCGTGGTGCTTGAGCACCGCCTTGAACGCGGTGTGAATGTCGTCGCGCGACCACTGCGGCAACGTGGCCAGCCGCGCAAGCAAATCGCTCACGGCAGCTTTTCCCTGCGCGGTCAAATGCCGCGCCAACACCGCGGCATCGGCCTGCTCCGGTCGGTAAAACAGCAAACTGTGTTCGGCCAGTTCGACCAACGTTTGCGCGCGGTCGCAGAGCAAGGCGCAGACCTCGGCCAGATCGGGAGTCTGCGCGTCGATGCCTTGCCGTGCGAGCAGCGGACGCACCAGGTCGGCGAGTCGTTGCGCCGGCGTGTGTTTGATGTAGTGCGCGTTGACCCAACGCAGCTTGGCCTCGTCGAATTGCGCCGGTGAGCTGCCGAGATGGTCGAGGTCGAACCATTGCACGAACTGCTCGCGCGAAAACAGCTCGGCGTCGCCGTGCGACCAGCCCAGCCGCGCCAGGTAGTTGACCACGGCGTCGGGCAGGAAACCCTCGTCGCGGTACTGCAGCACGCTTTTCGCCCCGTTGCGTTTGGACAGCTTTTCGCCCTGCTCGTTGAGCACGGTCGGCAAATGCGCGTAACGCGGGGGCTTGGCGCCCAACGCCTGAAAAATATGCAGCTGCCGCGGAGTGTTGTTGACGTGGTCGTCGCCACGGATGACGTCGGTGATGCCCATGTCCATATCGTCGACGACGACGCAGAAATTGTAGGTCGGCGTGCCGTCGGCGCGGGCGACGACCAGATCGTCGAGCTCGTCGTTGCGGATTTCCACCCGACCCTTGACGAAGTCGTGCCACGCCACCACCCCAGTGGTCGGCGTCTTGAATCGCCAGACCGGCTGCACACCTGCCGGCACCGGTGGCAGCACCTTGCCCGGCTCGGGCCGCCAGGTGCCGTCGTAGCGCGGTTTTTGCTTGGCCGCGAGCTGGCGTTCGCGCAGTGCGTCGAGTTCTGCGGTGGACATATAGCACGGGTAGACCCAACCGGCCTGACGCAATTGGTCGAGCACTTCGCGGTACCGCGGCATGCGCTGCATCTGGTAGTAAGGGCCCTCGTC
>JBFXEK010000186.1:0-4521 GCA_050180155.1 Thiomonas sp.
CAGTCTTCCCTTCCCATGCCATCGCCTGCGGCGGTGCTGCCTGCTGCGCTGCAGCAAACCGCCGAGCCGCAGCGCGGTGCTGCCTTGTCCCGCAGCGCGACGCTGGCCGACGGCCTGGTGCTGGCGATCGCCGCCGTCTGCCTGTTCTGGCAACTCGGCGCGGCGCCGATTCGCGACACCAACGAAGCGCTGTACGCTGACATCGCGCTGACCATGGCGCACGGCGGGTCGTGGATCATCCCGCACCTGGACGGCGTGCCTTACATCGAAAAGCCGCCGCTGCTGTACTGGCTGATGGCGTGGAGTTTCAAACTGCTCGGCGTCGGCGCCTGGCAGGCGCGGCTGCCCGACGCGCTGGCGGCCTGGTTGACCGCGCTGGGCTGCATCGCCTTCGGCCGTGCCATGCGCGCGCCGCTGGCCGGGCGCTTTGCCGCGCTGGTGGTCGGCACTGCGTTGGGCTACGTGATGATTGCACGCACCATTTTGTTCGACCCGCTGTTGGTGCTGTTTTGGCTGACGGCGCTGGCGTGCACCGTGGTGGCGGTACACCGGCAGCAGCCGGCCTGGCTGCGACTGGCCGCCATTGCCGTGGCGCTGGCCACGCTGACCAAGGGCCCGATGGCGCTGTTGCTGCTCGGGCTGGTCGTCGTGGTGCAACTGCTGCTCGCGCCCGGCGGCCACAAACGCGACGCGTTGCTGCGTTTCTATCTCGATCCGTGGGCCATCGGCCTGTTCGTGCTCATCGTCGCGCCGTGGCATCTGGCGGCATTGCACACCCTGCCGGGATTCGGCTGGTTCTTCTTCGTCAATGAAACCATCGGCCGCTTTCTCGGCACGCGCATCCCCGACGATTTTCATCATGGCCCCTGGTGGTACTACGGCCCCAAACTGCTCATCGGTTTTTTCCAATGGACGCCGGTGCTTGCTGCCCTCGCCTGGCTCACCCCGCGCTTGCAGGGAAATGGCCCTGCGGCCGACTCGGCGCGTTGGGCTCGCAATACCGCAATCATTCTGACGGTGTTTTTTTCTGCGGCGGGCGACAAGGGGGCGTACTACCTCCTGCCCGTCGTGCCGCTGGTCGCCTGGTGGCTGGGGGTGCGGTTGCAAGCCGCGCTGCAAACCGCCGACGGTGGCGTGCTGCACATCGGTCTGGGTTGGGGAGCGATGCTGTTCGGCGCCGCCGCGCTCGGCCTGTGGAGCCTGACGTGGACCACGCCGTTGCACGCCGAACTGCTGCGCTCGGGGCTGCCGCAGGCGCAGTTCGGCTGGTTGCCCGCGCTGGTTTTGAGTCTGGCGGCGATGGCGCTGCTCAGCGCCGCTCTGCTGCATGCCCGCCGGCTGCAGCTCGGCCTGGCGTTGTTCGGCCTGACGGCGCTGATCATGGTGGACTTTTCCACCCAGCTCGCCGTGGCCAAGACTGCCGAGGTGTCGCAAAAGCAAGTGGCAGCCGATATGCGCCAGCGCCTGGCTGCGCAGGTGCAGTGGTTCTCCTGGCAGACCTTCGAAGACCACGACGCCTCGCTGCTGCTGTACGGCAGCAGAAAGCTGTTCGTCATCGACAGCACCAGCCAGGATTTGTGGTTCGGCTGCAAGGACGACCCGCGGCAGACGACCTGCGTCGATGCCGCTGCCTTGCAACGCGCCCGCGCCGACGGCAAGCCGGTGGCCGTGTGGGTTGCGCGCAGCCGGCTGCAAAGTTGGCTCGACAGCGGGCTGGCGCAAGGCATGCAGAGCCAACCGTTCAAAGACTGCGTGGTGTTCTACGACAACGGCGCGGACTGAACGGCCGCACGCGGGGCGTCACGCCGCCGCAGTTTGATGCCAGAACGGCACGCCGACCATCGGCGTGGATGCCTGCGCCACTTCCCGCTGGCGCATCGGCAGCGCGCGGTGCGCGATGCGCCCGGCATCGACCGCCAGAGCGAAGGCCCGTGCCATCGCCACCGGGTCGCCCGCCTCGGCCACCGCGGTGTTGACGAGCACGGCGTCGAAGCCGAGCTCCATCACCTGCGTAGCGTGGTGCGGCGCACCCAGACCGGCATCGACCACCAGCACGCTATCAGGCAGACGCTCGCGCAGGGTGCGCAGCGCCGGCAGATTGCGCGGCCCGGCGCCGGTGCCGATCGGCGCCGCCCAGGGCATGATCGCCGCGACCCCGGCGTCGCGTAGCTTGAGCGCCGTCACCAGATCGTCGGTGGTGTAGGCGAACACGGCAAAACCGTCGTGCACCAGGGTTTGCGCCGCCTGCAGTGTGCCCCAAGGGTCGGGCTGCAGGGTGTAGTCGTCGCCGATGACTTCGAGCTTGATCCAGTGCGTGCCGAAAATCTCCCGCGCCATCTGTGCCAGCGTCACCGCCTCGCTCGCCGAGTGGCAGCCCGCGGTGTTGGGCAGCAGGTGCCGGCCCAGCGCCTGGATGCGCCGCCACCACGCCTGCCCGGACTGGGTTTCCGGCGCCAGCCGGCGCAACGACACGGTCAGCACCTCCACGCGCGCCGCCTGCACGGCATCGGCCAGAATGCTCGGCGCGGGGTAGCGCGCGGTGCCGAGGAACAAGCGGCTGCTCAGCCGTGCACCAGCCACGTGCAGCGCGTCGGACTGCGCCGCGGCTGCCGCTTGCGGCAGCTCCGTCGGGTCGTGTTGTTGCATCTCATCCTCCAACGACCGGGCTGACGACTTCGATCTCGTCGCCCGGCTGCAAGGCACGCTGCGCCCAGTCGGCGCGAGGAACGAACTGGCGGTTGACGGCGCAGGCCATGGCATGCGACACGTCGTAACCCTGCGCGCGCAGCAGCTCGGCCAAGGTGGCGCAGGCGGTCTGCACCGGCTGGCCGTTGAGCCGCAGCAGCCGCATCGGCATGGATACGGTGTTCATGGCGCGCTCTCCAAGGCGGGGGCAGCGACCTGGCCGAGCAGCGGCAGCAGCGTGTCTTCGGCCTGTTGCACCAGCGCCGGGGCGACGAGAAAGCCGTGGCGGTACAGGCCGTTGAGATGCCACACCCCGTGCTGCTGCGCCCACACCGGCTGGTGGTCGTCGGTGGCCGGACGCAGGCTGGCGGCAACGCGCACGATGCGACCCTCGCCAAACGCCGGGTGCACGCTGTAGAGCGCGCTGGCGAGTTCGAGCATGGAGCGCACGGTGACCGGCCCGTCATCCTGCGATTCGAGCTCGGTCGCGCCGATGATGTAGCGGCCGTCGCGGCGCGGCACGATGTACAGCATGTAACGCGGATGGATCAACCGCACCGGCCGGCTGATCCGCACCTGCGGGCAGGTCACGGTGAGCACTTCGCCGCGCACGCCGCGCACCCCGGGCCATTGCGCGCGCACCCCGCGGCAATCGATGACGACGTCGGCCGGCAGCGATGCGCCGGCGGCAGTGCGCACGGCGTGCGCCTCGACGGCTTCGACCACGGTGTGTTGCAGCCATTGCCCACCCACACGCGCCATGCCGTGCACGATGGCCTGCTCCAACGCGGGCAGCAGTTGCGCATTGTCGACTTGTCCCTCCTGCGGCAACCACAGGCCGCGGGCAAACCGCCCCGCCAGTTCCGGCTCCAGCGCGGCGATGCCCGCAGCATCCAGATCGCGCACCTCGCCGCGTTTGTCCGCAGGCAGGCGATAGCCGATGAGATCGGCGTAATGCGCCAGTCCGCCGAAGTCTGGCGCATGCGCGACGACGAGCGAACCGGCGCGGTGAAAATCCACCTCGACCCCGGTCTGCTCGCGCAGCTCGGCCAGCCAGCGCGGCCATAGCGCCAGCGAGGCCTCCCCCAGAGCGAACAGATGCGCGTCGCTGACCACCAATTCGGCGTAAGGCGCGAGCATCGCCGCGGCCACGCCAGCGGCATGGTCGCGGTCGTCGCGGCCACGGGCGTCGATCAGCGTCACCGGCACGCCGGCACGCAGCAGTCGCCACGCCAGCAGCCGCCCCGCCAGCCCGGCTCCAGCAATGGCCACCGTGCCGATAGACGCCGTGCTCATGGCTCAGTCCTTGCTCGGTGCTGCAGCGCGGGCGCGCATACCCGGCGTGGGCGCGCTCACATACACCTCGCCGCCGCCGGCACGGAATTCGGCCGACATCTCGGCCATGCCCGCCTGCACGGCCTGCGCCGCGTCCACCCCGTGCTGCGCGGCGTACTCGCGCACTTCCTGGGTGATTTTCATCGAGCAGAACTTCGGCCCGCACATCGAGCAGAAATGCGCGGTCTTGAACGCCTCTTTCGGCAAGGTTTCGTCGTGGAATTCCTTGGCCTTCTCCGGGTCGAGGCCGAGGTTGAACTGGTCGTCCCAGCGGAACTCGAAGCGCGCCTTGCTCAAGGCGTTGTCGCGCGCCTGCGCGCCCGGGTGGCCCTTGGCCAGATCGGCGGCGTGTGCGGCGATCTTGTAGGTGACGATGCCGTCGCGCACGTCCTGTTTGTCGGGCAGGCCGAGGTGCTCCTTGGGTGTGACATAACAGAGCATCGCGGTGCCGTACCAGCCGATCATCGCCGCGCCGATGGCGCTGGTGATGTGGTCGTAGCC
>JBFXEK010000187.1:0-4506 GCA_050180155.1 Thiomonas sp.
TATTCATGGTGTCACTCGCCCAGGGTTTCGATGGTGTGCGATTGATTGGTGTAAATGCAGATGTCGCCGGCGATTTGTAGCGATTGGGCGACGATGTCGCGCGGACCGAGCGTGGTGTTGTGCAGCAACGCGCGCGCCGCAGCCTGCGCGTAGGCGCCGCCCGAGCCGATGGCGACGATGCCGTACTCGGGTTCGAGCACATCGCCGTTGCCGGTGATGACCAGCGAGTGCTCCAGGTCGGCCACGGCGAGCATGGCCTCGAGACGGCGCAGCATGCGGTCGGTGCGCCAGTCTTTCGCCAGTTCGACAGCGCTGCGCAACAACTGCCCCTGGTGCTTTTGCAGCTTGGCCTCGAAGCGCTCGAACAGGGTGAAGGCGTCGGCGGTGCCGCCGGCGAAACCGGCGAGGATCTGGTCGTTGTACAGCCGGCGGACTTTGCGCGCCGTGGCTTTGACCACGATATTGCCCAGAGTCACCTGGCCGTCGCCGCCCAGGGCCACGCTGTTGCCGCGACGTACGCTCAAAATGGTGGTGCCGTGATATTGATCCATACCGGAGTGCAAGGCTGGAGGTAAAAAATGCGAAAAAACGGCTGAAGGCGCCGACGCACCGCAAACAGGGACGATTGCGCCTCAGTCGCGGCGGAGTTGGATCAGCGCGTGTTCGTGCAACCCCAGGATGCTGAACAAACCGGCGATCAACCGGTGCACCCCGGTGAACTGCAGGGTTTTGCCCGCGTCGTGCTGCAGCATCGCCCAGTTGAGCAGCGCGCCGGCGCTGGAAAAATCGATGCGGCGCAAATGACGCAGCGAAATGCTCAGCTGGTCGTGGGTTTTCGCCGCCTGCTCCAGCGGGGTGAGGAAGGCGCTGGAACTGCCTTGGATCTGCCCGCTGAGTTGCAGTTGCGCCGAGCGCGCGCCGGCTGCCCCCAGCACCGAGCTGGGACCGAGGCCGGAGTGTTGGAAATCCGATGTCGCCGATGTCGCCGATGTCGCCTGCGTGCTCGTCGCGCTGCCGGGCTCGGCCTCACTGCGTTCGACACGGGCGCGGGCAGCTTCCCAGGTCGGCGGGGAAATCTCGTAGGTCACGCAGTAATCGAGCGCGACGGCGTCGAAATCGTCCTGCTGGTTGAGTAGGCGCAGCAATTCCAGGCGCAGCGCCCACCATTGCGCGTCGGCGTCGCGCTGCATCGCCGGAGCCTGCGCCTGGCACAGCGCCAGCAGATTGTCGGCGCCTTGCAGCGTGGCGGTGCATGCGGTCTGGTTGAGGGTCTTGAACGCTTCGGCCAAAGCCGGCAGCGCCGCCGGGGCGATGCTGCGCACTTCGGCAAAGTTGAGCTCGATGGCCGACGGTTTGTTCAACAGCAGTTTGCGCAGACGCTCGACCTGCGGCGCATCGACGTTGGCGGCAAACAGAATCGACGGTTTGAAGCCGGTGGGCGCCGGCTTGGCTGCGGGGGCAGCGCTCGGCAGGCCCTCGTCGATCATCGGCGCCGAGGTCTGGAAACGGCTGACGAACTCGACCACCAGCGCCTCGAATTTGTCGGTTTGCCCCGAGGCACGGAACAAGTCGAACAGCGCCAGCCACAATTCTTTTTCCGCGCTCAAATCCGGCGAGTTGGAAATGGCGTCGCGCAGCGCGGCTTCAGCGGCGGCGTCGTCGCCGTTGGCGAAATCCATCACTGCCTGATCGAACAGCGGGTTCGAGCTCAGGGCTTCGTGCACCTCGACGGCGAAAAACGCGCTGGGCATGAAGTCGTTGCTCGACCGCAACCAACTGTCGCCCGATGCCGCTGCCGGCGCGCGCGACGGCAGCGCATCGGCGCTGAGCCGGGTCGCTTCAGCCAGGGTCGGCTGCTCGTCGAACGCCGCCGCCGCAGGCCGCGGCGCAGCGGGGGACTGGCTGGCGGGCGTGAGCGCAGCAGGAGGCATTTGCGGCGGAATCGGCGGCACCAGCGGCGGGAGGGTGGAGGGGGCGGCCGCTGCGGTCGCCGGCCCCACTGCGGTGGGTCCGCCGGACGGGGAGGGGGCAAGGGCAGCCGGTTTGGTCAGCAGCGTGGTGTCGGCATACGCGGTGTCGACTTTCCATTGGATCGGGCTGGTCGTGGGCGCGTCGGGCGGGCGGGCCGCGGTGACGGGCGCGGCCGGCGGCGGTGGTGGGGCAGGTTTGGCGGCGGCGGGCATGGGCCGCGTCACGGGAGCGCGCACCCGCGGCGCAGTGCCGTGGTCGCCGGCCATCGATTTTTCGATTTCGTTGATTTTGCGCAGCGTTTCGTCACGCGCCTGCGCCGGTGCCGGCTGCGAGCTGATTTCGGGAACGTTGGTCTGCAGGCTGTCGTCGATGCCCAGATCGGTGGCTTCGCGTTTGCGCAACTTGCGCAGACCGTCGAGTTCGCGCTTGCGGATGAAATCGTTTTGCCGTTTCTGGTCTTCGCGCGCCTTGGCCTTGGCCTGACTCTCGTGTTCCTGCAGCGCGCGCTCGTCGGTCAGCGACCAGTCCCGGGTGGGGTTTTTGACAAACGCCCCGACCCGTTTCCAGAAGCCGCCTGATCCCGAACTGCTCATAACCTGCCGTCTCCGCGAGGGACGCCGGAGACCTGCCCGGCGCATTCATCTGGATTTGCTTTTGCCGGATTATCCATCAAGCGTCGACGCCGGTTTGCGCGGCCGTGACGCTGCGTGGCGCAAACCGGGGCGCGGTGTGTTGCGAAGCTGCCAAGATCGGCCGCACGTCAATCGTTGTACATCTTTTGCTTGAGCTCGCGGCGCTGCTGCGCTTCGAGCGACAGCGTGGCAGTGGGACGGGCGAGAAGACGGCCGATGCCGATGGGTTCGCCGGTTTCCTCGCACCAGCCGTATTCGCCACTCTCGATGCGCGCGAGCGACTGTTCGATTTTTTTCAGCAGTTTGCGCTCGCGGTCGCGGGTGCGCAGCTCCAGCGCATGCTCTTCCTCGATGGTGGCGCGGTCTGCCGGGTCGGGCACGAGCAGCGTGTCTTCGCGCAGATGCTCGGTGGTCTCGCCGGCGCTTTTGAGCAAGTCGTCGCGCATTTTGCTCAGCAGGCGCTTGAAGTAGTCGAGTTGTACCTCGTTCATGTACTCGCTTTCCGGCATGGCCAGCAGGTCTTGCTCGGTCAGCTCGGAAACGGGCTTGTTCTTCCAGGCGTTGGCCAGCTTCGGGTCGGTTTTTTTCGGGGTGGGTTCGGTAATCGTGCTGCTCATGGAACTTCGATCAAGTCGGATGGGTTCGGGCGACTCCATCGCCGCCGACAACGGTTTGGCGACGTGGGGTTTGTTGCTGCTCGTGGAGGATCGCCGCAGTGCCGTCGCGGGTTTGGCCGCGGCAGCCTTGGCGCTGGGGGCGACTGCCGGCGCGGTGGCGCCAGCGACTGGTTTTTCCGGCGCGCCGGTCGCAGCAGCGGAGTGTTTCGCCGCGGATGGCTTGTTCTTTGCGGCCTTGGCCGGTTGTTCCGGCGTTGCAACCGCTTTTTGAGGCGACTTCACCACGAAATTCCTCCCGAATGGTGACACCCACGGCAAGCCGCCGTGCTTGGCGTCGCGGTGCTGCGCGGCTAGCGCTTGACCGTGTCGAACATGCGGGCCTGTGCGCACTGCACGGCCCGCGCAACCGCGGTGCGAGCCGACCGGCTTGCGCCCGCAGCCGCCGTTTTCTCCCCAGCAACTGTCGTTCTCTCCTGCGTCAAAACCGCCCGATTCTATTCATTTCAAGCGACACGGCAATCCCGTGCGCGCCGCGCTGCGGGTTTTTAGGCAGCCAGGCTTTGTCGTAAACCCTGTTCGAGCAGGTCGCGCGGCAGGTCGATGCCGATGAACACCATTTTGCTTTGTCTCTGCTCCTGCGGCCCCCAGGGGGCGGCCAGGTCGCTGCCCATGAGCTGGTGCACGCCCTGAAACACCACTTTGCGCTCGATGCCCTGCATCCACAGCACCCCTTTGTAGCGCAGCATGCGCGGGCCGTAGATCTGCACGATGGCGCCGAGAAAATCTTCGAGCTTGGCGCCGTCGAACGGCTTGTCGGCGCGGAACACGAAGGACTTGACGTCGTCGTCGTGGTGATGGTGGTGCGGGTGGTTGCAGTGCTCGCCGTGTTCGTGATGGTGATGGTCGTGGTCGTGATGATCGTGGTCGTCGGCGTTGAGGAAGTCCGGGTCGATGTCGAGCTTGGCGTTGAGGTTGAAGCCTTTGAGGTCGAGCACCTGCGACAGCGGCACCTGCCCGAAATGCACCACGGTCTGACGGGCGCGCGGGTTCATGTGGGCCAGGCGGTGCTGCAGGTCGGCGAGTTCGTCGGCGCTGACCAGGTCGGCCTTGCTGATGAAAATCTGGTCGGCGAATCCCACCTGGCGGCGCGCCTCCTGCCGGGTGGCGAGCTGCTGGGTGGCGTGCTTGGCGTCGACCAGGGTGAGGATGGCGTCGAGCATGTACTGCTCGGCGACCTCGTCGTCCATGAAAAAGGTCTGCGCCACCGGGCCGGGGTCGGCGACGCC